>CAZZHC010000009.1:0-3341 GCA_964653745.1 uncultured Gammaproteobacteria bacterium | reverse complement strand
CAGGATGTTACCAATCCCAATCATCAAATGTGTTTTACCCACCCCCGTTCCTCCATAGATAAACAAGGGATTATAAGAAACACCAGGGTTTTGAACTACCGCTTGGGCAGCAGCATAGGCTAAATTATTAGATAACCCCACCATAAAATTTTCCAAGGTATATTTGGGATTTAAATTAGAGGTTGAGGTTTTGGGGGCAGAGGGGAAAAAATCAAGTTCAGCTTCAGTTGGTTGAGGAAAATTTTTAGAAGAATCAATTTTAAATTCTAAATCAATTTCTTTATCAAAAATACTAGAAGCAGCCTCAATCAATAATTTTTCATATTTAGCCAATAGCTCTTCTTTAACAAAGGCAGAAGAAACAAACAAAACCAGTTTTCCATCAACTTCTCCACCGAAAGAGATTTTACTAAACCACATTTTAAAATTAGCCAAAGAGATTTGGTTTTTAATAATTTCTAAAACTTTAGACCACTGATTATTTTTTTCCACAGACCAAATTCTAGTGTACAACTTATCCACAAGAAAAGATGCCTAAAGTATTTCGCAATAGATCAAGTTAGGTTGTATAATTACTCCATGACACAATCTTGGTTTAGGTGGGAGCGGGAAGCAGCTATCCATTTACTTTTTCCTACCCTGGAGGGATCAATGGGACCCTTAAAAAATTATACTGGTTTTTCTTTTCCCACCAATATTTTAATTTTTAAGGATGGGATAGTTACCTGGTGTTTAAAAGATGGAGAACTTTTAGATTTAGGAACAAACTTAAGAAAAATTTATCAAGATCCTCAAAAAGAGCAACAAATGGCCAAAGATTTGAAAAAATCTTTGCAAGGGTTACAACAAGTAGAAAAACTAATCCAAAAAACTAATCTTGGTAAAATTACCAACCCAAAACTATTCCAGCTTTATGAAAAATTGCGCCAGAAATTTTTAATTTCTTATGCCATTGGAGCTATTTCCACTCCCCTATCTTTTGAAACAGAAGGTTTTTTAAAAAAAGAAGTGGGGCTGACAGATGAGCAGTTGAACTTATTAATTACCCCCAAACAAGACTCATATTCCAAAGCGGCAGATAAATATTTGGTTAGAACTGGAGATATTGATGGTTTTATTGGGCGCTATTTTTGGCTTAATAATAGTTATAGTGCTGCCAGCTATTTAACTGTTAAGGAAGTTCAAGATAGATTAAAACAACTACAACAGGCCAGACCAAATAATCAAAATAAAACCTTGCCGACCACTCAACCCAATAAACAAATCAAAAGATTAATTGAACTTTTGCGCCACTATGCTGTTTATAAGGATGAGCGCAAGAAAAATATCTTTATTTATCTTCATTATTTTGAAGCTTTATTAAAAGAAATTAGTCAAAGATCAAATTTGAGTATGGATGATGTGAGAAATATTTTTCCTTGGGAAGTGGCTGATGCTTTAAATAAAAAATTAAATCCTAAAATTATCCAACAAAGAAAGAAATATTGTGTGGTAGTTTGGAAAAAGGGACAAAGCAAGGCTCAAGTCTATACTGGCTCAAGGGCAAAAAATTATGAAAACTTGGTTTATGGGGTGAAAAAACTTAAACCCAAAATAATCAAAGGGAATATTGCTTCAAAAGGTTGTGTTCGGGGTAGGGTTAAAATACTCCTTGCTGCCAAAGATTGTGCCAAATTTAAAAAAGGAGAGGTTTTGGTTACTTTTATGACCTCACCTGATTTTATTATGGCTATGAGAAAAGCTTGTGCAATTGTAACTAATTTAGGAGGGGTAACTTCCCATGCAGCTATAATTTCAAGAGAGCTGGGAATTCCCTGTATAGTTGGAACCAAAAATGCTGTCCAGGTTTTAAAAGATGGGGATTTGGTTGAAGTTGATGCTGATCATGGAATAGTTAAGATTTTAAAGTAATGTATATTAAAACTTTTACCCAAATTTCCAAAGATGATGTCAAAGAGGTTGGGGGCAAAGGTGCGTCTTTAGGAGAAATGACCGGGGATGGTTTACCTATCCCCCCTGGTTTTGTGGTTACCACTAAAACTTATCAAGATTTTTTAAACCAGCAGTTTCCAGTTGAAGTAGAAGAGCAAATTTTCCAAGCCCTTGATAAATTAGGAGCAGAAAGGGTGGCAGTTAGATCATCGGCTGTGGCAGAAGATTCTTCCTCTGCTTCCTGGGCGGGGCAGCTAGAAAGTTATTTAAATGTTAAAAAAGAAGGTTTGATTGAGGCAATAAGATTATGTTGGGGCTCAATTAAATCAGAAAGAGCGCTGTCTTATGCAGCAGAGCAAAATTTAAAAGAAGAAGATTTGGTGGTAGCAGTAGTGGTCCAAAAAATGGTTGAAAGTGAGTCTGCTGGAGTAATGTTTTCTGTCAACCCCATTAGCAAAGATAATAATGAAGTGATGGTTGAGGCAGGGTTTGGTTTAGGAGAGATGGTGGTTCAAGGCATGATCACTCCTGATAATTTTGTGGTTGATAAAGATAGCTTGGAAATTAAAAGTAAAGATATCCAAACTCAAGATACAATGTTAGTTTTTCAAGATGGGGAAAATCAAGAAGTTCCAGTCCCAGAAGAGAAAAAAGATAAACCAGCCCTAACTGATGAGCAGGTTAAAGAGCTGGTTAAACTGGCCATAAAAATAGAAAACCACTATAAAAAACCCCAAGATATTGAATGGGCTCTGGAAAATGGTCAATTTTATATTCTTCAAGCCCGTCCCATCACAGCCTAGCCTTGCTTTCTACTTAAAAGTCTAGTAGACTTTACCTGTTATGCCGAAAAGAACTTACCAACCCAAAAAAGGAAAAAGAGTTAAAAAACATGGATTTAGGGCCAGGATGAAAACAGCTGATGGGCAAAAAGTAATCAAAAGAAGACGAGCCAAGGGCAGGGTTAGGCTTGCTGTTTAATGTTACCCAAAGACTGTAGATTAAATTTAAAAAAAGATTTTACCTGGGCGGCCAAAGGTAAAAAACTGGAAGACAATTTAGTTAAACTATTTATTAGGGGTGGGGATCCTTCGACTACGCTCAGGATAAAGCCTAAAGTGGGAATTGCTGTGTCTAAAGCTAATTTTAAAAAAGCAGTAGACAGAAACAGGGCCAGAAGGTTAGTATCAAAAGGGTTTGAAGATTTATACCACCTGCTTCCCCAAGGATTAAATATTGTGGTTTTACCGAAAAAAGGAATAATTAATTTAAAATCAGATGAAGTGGTAAAAGATTTAGAAAGCCTGCTTAAAAAAGGAGGAGTTATAAAATAGATATTTTGAAGTGAGAGATAAGCAAAGCTTGCGAGCTAATTGCTCTTGAGAAGTGAGAAATTGAACATTTGAAGT
>CAZZHC010000008.1:0-23708 GCA_964653745.1 uncultured Gammaproteobacteria bacterium | reverse complement strand
GGAAAGAAAAAATTTATTTCCCAGGCAACTATCAGGAGGGGAAGCCCAAAGGACAGCTATTGCCAGAGCTATTATTGGTAAACCAGAAGTCCTTTTGGCAGATGAGCCGACCGGTGATTTAGACCCTCAAACTGCCTGGTCAGTTCTGCAGCTTTTGGCAGAAATTAATTCTTGGGGCACTACTGTAATTATGGCTACCCACAACAAAGAAATTGTGGATAATCAAAGAAGGCGGGTAGTTTCTATTAAACAAGGTAAGGTTATCAGAGATAGAAGTGAAGGTAAATACGAGCTGCACTGATATGAAAAACTTTATTGAGTTTGTCAAAAGAAATATCAGAAGAACACCCTATCAGGCTTTGGCTGCTTCTATGGTAATGTTTGTAACCTTTTTGGCACTGTCTACTTTTTTGCTTTTGGCAGTTGGTTCCCAAAAAATACTGCGCTTTTATGAAAGTAAACCTCAAGCTATTGCCTTTTTCAAAGATAACACCACCGATGATGATATTAAGGCTATCGAAAATGCTCTTAACCAAACTGGTAGAATTACCGGTTTTAAATATGTTTCCAAAGATGAAGCTTTGCAAATCTACCGCAGACAAAATCAGAACAATCCAATTTTAGTCGAACTAGTTACTGCTAATACCCTACCAGCATCCCTGGAAATTTCTACTAAAACCTTGGAAGATTTAAAATCAATCGCTGATATTGTTAAAAGAGAACCAGTGGTAGAGGAAGTAGTTTTTCCAGAAGATGTAGTTTCATCTTTAACCTCTGCTACCAGAACCATTAGGATTGTGGGTGGAGCCTTAATGGGCTTTTTAATGGTTTTTTCTACTTTGGTAATTGTGATGATTATTGGTTTTAAAATTAGAATTAAGCGGGATGAAATTGAAATTATGAGGCTGTTGGGGGCCTCGAACTGGTTTATCAGAACACCTTATCTATTAGAAGGAATAACTTATGCCGTAAGTGGTGCCATTTTGGGATGGGCATTTAGCTTATCTACTTTATGGTATTTTGAACCAATTTTAAAAAATAGTTTGGGAGAGGTAGCGGGACAACTTTTCCCCCTCTCTCCTATTTTTGTAATAGTTTTATTGGTAGTTGAGCTAATGGTGGCAGGACTGGTAGGAGGATTTGGTTCGCTGGCAGCAGTTCGTCGCTATTTACATCTTTAAAATTATGTATGAGAGGCCGATTTTTCATTTTAGTTTGTACCACTATTTTGCTAGTTGCTAGCTTTTTACCTTTTCAGGCTCTAGCCGATGAAGTATCAGATAAACTCGCCCAAATCCAAAGTCAGATTGCCGAACTACAAAGTCAACTAGATGCTGCCCGCGGACAGGAAAAAACCCTTAAATCCCAACTTACTTATATTGACACTCAAGCTAAACTAACAGAGCTCAAAATGGATGAGACCAATACTCAAATTGCCAAATTAGAAAAAGAAATTACTGATTTATCAGGCAGAATTACCAGACTTTCTGCCACAGTTGATTCCATCACCCAAGTACTATTAACTAGAATTGTCCAAACCTATAAATATGGTAATTATTCTACTGTTGATCTACTTTTTTCCTCCAATGGTTTTTCTGATCTTTTAGTGAGAATGAAATATATTCAGGTTGCCCAAGCTAATGATAAAAAAGTTCTATACCAACTCCAAGCCACTAAAGCAGCCTATCATGATCAAAAAAAAGATAAGGAGACAAGGCAAGTTGAACAGGCAAAATTGAAAAAAGATTTGGAAAAATATCAAGGACAACTGGTTGATCAAAAAAAATCTAAAGAGGAACTGCTCAAAATTACTCAAAATAATGAAGCAATTTATCAACAAAAAATTATTACTGCCCAACAAGAGCAAAATGCTATCCTGGCTATTTTAAATGGACAGGGTAATGAGGTAACAGAGGGACCTGTCAGTAAGGGTCAAGTAGTTGGTAATATGATTTCAGGTAGAAGTGCTTGTTCCAGTGGAACTCATCTTCATTTTGAAGTTCATCAAGGCGGTATTGCGGATCCTAATAATTATTTATCTAACACCAGCTTTACCTATGATGATAATGACGGGGGTAAAAGTGAGGGGGCAATTTCCCCTCATGGCTCTTGGGATTGGCCACTTTTACCAACTATTTATATTACCCAGGGTTATGGTATGACACCTTATGCTCAAGCTGGAGCCTATAACGGCGGACCTCATACTGGAATTGATATGTACTCTTCAGCTGGGCTAGCAGTTCGAGCAGTGCGTGATGGTACACTAGCCCGAGGTGGGATTGCTTGCGGAGGAGGTACCCTAAATTATAAGAAAGTTAATCATGATGATGGCACATCTTCCTACTATCTACACGTCCTCTAAAATGTCTTTATCTTTTTAATTCTATTATTCCTCCATTTAGCCTCGCAGGGCTCAACCCTGCGTGCCTGCGTTGATTAAGTTGATTTAATTTTTATATCCTGTAATACTGGAAATAATGCTTAAGGCTTGGCAAACATTTTTTACTATAGTGTTCACCTTCCTTCTTTTTACCACAACTGTTTTTGCAGATTTTACTTTTTCTCTACCCAAAACAAATATTGATGCAGACGAAGAGATTGAGGCAACCGTTAATCTTTCTTTGCAAAATCAAGGTAATAAAACATACTACTTGGAGGGAGCTTTTAAAAAAGAAGGTGGCGACTATTATTTTGGACAAACTTGGAATGATACAGATTGGGTTGGCTATACTGCTACAAATGCTGACAAGTCTCTTAAGTCGATTACAACCAGTGCCGAAGGTACTTGGAGCGGAACTCTAAAAATAAAATTAGATACAACCAGTTCACAATTTACTGGATCTGGAAATTATATTTTAAAAATTAATCGTTTCACACTTTCCGGATCCAGTCCAACACCATCAGATGATCAAGATACATTAGTAGTCACTGCATCGTCTACACCCACGCCAACATCCACCCCCACCGATAGTCCAACCCCAACTGCTACTTCAACCCCCACCCCTACACCAACTACCACCCCAACTGCTACCAAAACTCCAACTCCTACTAAAAGGGCTATTACCGACTCACCCACCATTACCATACCCCCGGATCTACTTGGTGTCAGTACTACCCAAACCCCCACACCCTCTGCTACTCCTTCTGCCACACAGAATACTACTCATGCCTCAATTTTTTCTGTTAAAAATTTATTTTTTGCTGGTGGAGGGATAGTTTTGCTTTTAACAGGTATTTTATTTTATACTTTCATTGTTAAAAACAGATTATGATTATCAAAACTTCTTCGGCAACCCAAACCCAAGAGTGGGCCGCAAAGCTGGCTCAAAAATACCGGGATGGAGGAATTTTAGCCTTGTCTGGACCACTTGGTGCTGGCAAAACTACTTTTATTCAAGGATTTGCTCAAGGTTTAGGGTTAAAACAACATCTTATTTCCCCAACTTTTATTATTGCCAGGCAATATCCTCTACCTCACCAACAACAAGGGATGCTTTTCCATCTTGATCTTTATAGATTGGAAAATGTTCACCAAATGGAAGAGCTGGGGCTATCAGAAATTTTTGCCAATCCCAAAAATATTATTTTAATTGAGTGGGCTGAAAAATTGGGTTCACTTTTACCCAAAAATGCCACTTTAGTCAACTTTAAAATTTTATCCCCAGATCAAAGAGAAATTGAAGTTAAAGATTAATTTATCTACCCTGGCGTTGCCTAATCAGTTCCAAAGCTGAAGCTGGTTGACTCGATGAAGTACTGGGAGGAGTAGCACCGGATAATTCGCCAAAGCCGGCTGAGTTTGTTGCTGGTGTGTTTTCTACGGGTGAAACAGTCGGTGGGGGCGGGACTGAAACTTGGGTAGTCGAAGTAGGACTTTTTTGTTTAGCTGATCGCCCAATTCCCAAGATAAAATAAGCACTGGCTCCAACTACCGCCAAAAGAATCACCACCCCAACAGCCAACATCCATTTCGGGAAACCGCCCGAACCGCCTCCTGTAACTACTTCTTGAGGAACTGTAGTTGGGGTAACAATTAAAGTTTCTGGACCTGACGGGGCAGACATCATAGTTGGAGCAGGACTAACTGGACCGGGTTGATCCATTAGATGGCTTAAATCAGTTGGAGCAGCCTCGGTTGGAGAAGTAGCTGCTGGTTGGGACCAACTCGGGAAAGATGAGGCTGGATCTACCACAGGCTCAACCGGAGGTGGAGGTGGAGCGAGAGTAGGCTCAGGCATGGGTGCTGATGTAGGAGTAGTTACGGGTTCTGGGGTAAAAGTTGGAGTTGGAGTTGACCAAGATGGCGCAGGAGCTGGCTCTTCGTTAACAGGCGTTGACCAAGTAGGAGTTCCTCCAAGCGGGGAACTTGGCGGAGTACCCAAAGAATAAGCTTGATCTGTAGAAGGTGGCGGAGGAGGAGTTAAATCAGCCGGTGGCGGGCTAACTGGTGGTTGATTAGGATCAACTGGATTATTGGTATTGTTATTATCTTGATTTGGGTCCATGGGCAGATCTTTATTTACCAGTCTAGTTTATAGAAAAATGGTGGAATATGTCAAGAGTTGGCCTGACAAATTAAACCTAATCAGATATAATATGTAAGTTCATGTTAAACATTTTTGGTAAATTAATTGATTCCAACGAAAAAGAAGTTAACCGCCTCGCTAAAATTGTTGACCAAATTAACTCTTTAGAAAGTAAATACCAGAAGTTATCTGATCAAAAACTACAAGCAAAAGGGGAAGAGTTTCGTAAGCTTTATCAAAAAGATCAAAACTTAGATACACTTCTACCTGAAGTTTTTGCTGCTGCCAGAGAAGCTGGTAAAAGAACCGCCAAGATGAGACTGTTTGATGTTCAGTTAATTGCTGCCATTGCCTTACATCAAGGCAAAATTGCTGAACAACGAACTGGTGAAGGAAAAACTTTTTCCGCAGTGCCAGCCCTACTTTTAAATGCCATTACCGGTCGCGGAGTACATCTGGTCACAGTTAATGATTATTTGGCCATGAGGGACTGTGGTTGGATGGGGCCAGTTTATCATGCCCTAGGTGTTAGTTGTGCTGTAATTATTCATGAGGAAGCTTATATCTTTGATCCTAAGCATAAAAATGCCCAACATAGTGACGAAAGATTGCAACGCTTAAAGGCAATTTCACGAAAAGAAGCATATCAGGCTGATATTCCTTATGGAACTAACAATGAATTTGGGTTTGATTATTTGCGGGATAACATGGTATTTTCTTTGCAATCAAGCCCAACGGGGTCATTATTTTGCTGTGGCTGATGAGGTTGATTCCATCTTAATCGATGAGGCCAGAACTCCCCTTATTATTTCTCGTCCAGCCCAAGAGCCAACCCAAAAATATTATGAATTCGCTAGTTTGGTTGATAAGTTATCTGCTGATACTGATTATGTAATTGATGAAAAACAACGGACTGCCAATCTAACTGAACATGGTATTGCCAAGATGGAAAAAATGTTAGGGGTTGATAATTTATATGAAAAAGATTTTTCTACGCTGCATCATTTAGAACAGGCTTTAAAATCCAGAACCCTATTTTTAAAAGATAAAGATTATGTGGTTAGGGATGGCGAGGTAGTGATTGTTGATGAGTTTACAGGAAGACTAATGCCGGGAAGACGTTATTCAGAGGGCCTACATCAAGCCATTGAGGCCAAGGAAAAAGTAGAAATCCAGCAAGAATCCCAAACTTTGGCTACTATTTCTTTTCAAAATTACTTTAGGATGTATGAAAAATTGGCTGGGATTACCGGAACTGCGGCTACTGAAGCGGAAGAATTTCATAAAATTTATAAACTGGATGTGGTGGTAGTACCGACCCATCTACCCATGGTGAGAAAAGATCATGCTGATGTAATTTATAAAACTCAAAAGGCTAAATACAGCGCTGTAGCAGGTGAAGTTGAACAGCTACACAAGGCTGGTCAACCTGTTTTAGTAGGTACTACCTCAATTGATAAAAATGAATTTTTATCTGAACTGTTAAAGAGAAAGGGTATTCCTCATGCCCTGCTTAATGCTAAAAATCATGAAAAAGAGGCAGAAATTATTTCACGCGCCGGAGAAAAAGGAGCAGTCACTGTAGCTACTAATATGGCAGGACGGGGAGTTGATATTAAATTGGACAAGGAAGTGGAAAAACTAGGCGGACTGTTTGTCATTGGTACAGAAAGGCATGAATCAAGAAGAATTGATAATCAGCTACGGGGTCGGTCTGGGCGTCAGGGTGATCCCGGAGGATCCAGGTTTTATATTTCTCTAGAAGATGATTTGATGAGAATTTTTGGTGGGGATCAGGTAAGTAAGGTAATGGGGTTTTTGAAAATGCCCGAAGATGTGCCAATTGAACATGGCATGGTTTCTAAAGCCATCGAATCTGCCCAAAAAAAAGTGGAAGGGCATAACTTTGATATCAGAAAAACCACTGTTGAATATGATGATGTAATGAATCAACAAAGGCAAATTATTTATGGAGTGAGGAAAAAGGTATTGGAAGGATCAGATCTGAAAGAAGATATTTTACAAAAAATTGAGGCTGAAATTAATAACATTGTTTTAAATCACACAGCTGAAGGTTTAGATTTTACCAAAATTATTGAAGATTTTTCCACCATTATTAATTTTGATCCAGCATCTGCCAAAGCCCTAGAACAACAAATCAGCTCTTTATCTTCAGCAGAAGAAATAACTAATTTTTTAACTAAAGTAGCCAGGGATGTTTATGAGGAAAGAGAAAAACAGTTTGGTCAAGATGTAGCCAGACAAATGGAAACTTTTGTTTATCTAACCACCATTGATACCCTCTGGATTGAGCATTTGGATACCATGGACGACCTTAGGGCAGGAATTGGACTGCGGGGTTATGGTCAAAGAGATCCTTTGGTGGAGTATAAAAAAGAGGGCTTTGATCTTTTTTCAAAACTAATAGCCAGCATTGATTATGAAATCACACACAGAATTTATAAAGTCACAATTCAAGGTCAACCAGAAGTACAAAGACCAGAACCTATCCAGGTAGAAGAAAAACATCCGGTAATAGAAGTCGGTGTTGAAACAGAAAAAGAAGAGGTAGAAACAGGAAAAGAACATGAAGGGGAAACTACCAAAGTTACTGTGGAAAGAGGCGGGCAAGTTATCTCCCAACAAACTTTGGGTGAGGGTGGACAAATTAAGAAAAATAAAATAGGCAGAAATGATCCATGCTGGTGTGGTTCTGGCAAAAAATATAAAAAATGTCATTACCCAAACTAAAAATTACCAAACTTCCCACCGTAAAACCTTCAGCAGAAGCAGATTAAGATACTAAGGTCATTTCCTGTTGGGACATAATTTTAGTTCCCAACTGTTTAATAGTTTGATGAGAAAAAGCATTTAAATCAACTTGTCCTTCATTATCAACTAAATCATTAGCAGCTACTGCGTGTCCAAAATACGCTTGTAATCTTCTTTCGTCTAATATTTGAAGCCTCACTGGCATTATCTGCAGCTCTGGACGTTTGTGTGAATTGCAAAACGTGTTGCACGTAGTAATAAGATCACCTACTCCATTTGGTACATTGAAATCATTCTGATCACAATGTTTACCTTGAAGATAAAGACACAGCGCTGCCCCTGCTACTACTCTTTTCACTACACTCGGACCTATACGCTGTTGTTTTATTAGGTTACCATTTTCATCAAACTGTGGGGCAGAAACCGTCTCCCATCTAGCAGATCTGGCGCCAAACCGACGCATTTCAATTACCATACTTTTTAAATCTTGTTCAGTTATATTTAGTGTTTTAAATAAAATGTGTAATATGGCCTGGAATTTACTTTTACCCATTGACGGAAAGGACAAACCAGATAATTCAACATCATCTTGCATTAAGGTAAAAGTTTCACATTTTTTGTCTGTAACTTTATCTCTTTGAGCAGATACAATAGATGAAAGCCAAAAAGGATAACCCATCCCATCTAATGGACCCCAGTCTACATGGGGTACAATTGCTACTATAGTTGGCTTGTCTTTTGAAGTATTCTTTTCCCCGAAGGCTTCCATGGAAAATTTAGAATTTTTACAAATTGCTTGAATTGCTAAATCTATGTTAATTGGTTGTTCTTTCAGAATTTGGTGAAGCACATGTACTAAATTGATAGTCCCCCTGGTACTTAAACCTTCTTTTAATCCCCAACCAAGTCCTGCAGCAATTAACCAAGACGGATAATTATGAACAGATTTTTCTTTCATCTATTCCTCCCATCCCTTAGGATGGGCAGTAAACCAAGCAGCTAAACTTTTAATAGAATCTTCTAAACTTCTTTTTGGTTCCCAGCCCAAAACTTTTTTGGCTTTTTTAATTGAAGTATAAAGTTTGGCAGTTTCTCCATCTCTTGGTTTGCTTTTTTCTAAATTAAATCTTACTCCAGTTACTTTTTGTACTTGTTCAATAATTTCCAAAACTGAATTACCGGTTCCAGTACCCAAATTAATCACCTCATTTTCCCCTCCTTTTAATAGAAAATTTACAGCCCGAACATGGGCCTCTGCCAAATCCACTACATTAATGTAATCCCTAATTGGAGTTTTATCTTTGGTTTTAACAGTCGGACAAGTTAAGGAAAAAGGCCGGAGTCCTAATGCCCCTTTAACAGCATTGGGGATAAGATGAGTAGAAGTTTTATTAGAATAACCAAGTGATGCATCATCAGAAGCCCCACAAATATTAAAGTATCTAAAAATAACATAATTTAAATTTAATAATTTTCCATACCATTTTAGTATCTCCTCCATCATCAACTTACTTTGTCCATAGACATTAGCAGGACCTGTGGGATGTATTTCATCAATTGGTAAATATTTTGCTTCAGAGTAAACTGCAGCAGTTGATGAAAAAACAACCTTTTTAATACCTGCTGAAAGCAGTGAGTTAAAAAAATTAATTGAACCAGCTACATTATTACTAAAATATTTTTGCGGATCTTTCATTGATTCATCAACTACAATTAGAGCTCCAAAATGAACTGCTGCCAAAATATTTTTTTCTTTTTGAAAAATTGATGATAAATTATCTTTTAGATCTATTTTATAATAACGAAGTTTGGATTTACCAAATTTTTTCTGGAGCAGTTTTAATGGGGCTTTAAAACCTCTTTCAAAATTATCAATTACTACCACCTCGTATCCATTTTTTAAAAAAAGATCAGCGGTTATGGAACCAATATAGCCCCCTCCCCCACTGACTAAAATTTTTTTATTAGCCATAATAGATTGACAGTAAGTAGTAACTATTTTAATATGACAAAGCTATAATGACAATCTCTATTATTGGAACAGGCTATGTTGGACTGGTGACTGGAGCAGTTTTTGCTGATTTAGGACATAAAGTTTTTTGTGTTGATATTGACCAGGAAAAAATTCAAAAACTTGAAGAAGGCAATGTGCCATTTTATGAACCAGGGTTAGAAGAACTTGTTAGAAGAAATTTGGCTCAAAAAAGACTTATTTTTACCACAAGCTATGCTAAGGCAGTTCCCCATTCCAAAGTAGTGTTTATTTGTGTTGGTACACCCACAACTGAAAATGGTGAGGCAAACTTAACTTATCTTTTTGATGCTACCAAAGAAACTGCCAAATATTTAAAAGGTTATACCTTAATTACTATTAAAAGCACTGTTCCAATTGGAGTAGAAAATAAACTTCAAACCTTAATTGAGAAAAATAGCACAGCCAAATTTGAGTTTGCTTCTTGTCCAGAATTTTTAAAAGAAGGTTCAGCAGTTGAAGATGCAAAAAATCCTGACCGCATTGTGATTGGTACCACCAGCAAAAAAGCAGCTGACATTTTACTGGATCTTTATAAACATTTTAATGGTCAACGGGTTATTTGTGATCTGCGGTCTGCTCAAATGATTAAATATGCTGCCAATACAATGCTCGCAACCAAAATTTCTTTTGCTAATGTCATTGCTAATTTAGCAGAAAAATTAGGAGCTGATGCGGAAGTTGTACTTACCGGCATGGGACTTGATAAAAGAATTGGCAGAAGCTTTTTATACCCTGGAGTAGGGTATGGTGGGTCTTGTTTTCCTAAAGATGTAGCAGCTTTTATCGCTATTGCAGATCAAGCTGGCTATAATTTAGATCTTTTAAAAGCAGTTGAAAAAATCAACCAACAACAAATTAATTTATTTGTTGATAAGGTTATTAAATTGGTTGGACCTGTCAAAGGAAAAACTTTAGCAGTGTTAGGACTTTCTTTCAAGCCCAATACTGATGATATTAGAGAGGCGCCCTCAATTAAAATTATTAAAAAATTAATTAAGCTAGGAGCTAAAATTAACACTTATGATCCAGTAGCTGTGGAAAATAGTAAAAAAGTTTTAGATCATGCTGTAACTTTTACTACTGATCCATACTTAGCCATAACAGAAGCAGAGGCATTGCTTTTAATTACTGAATGGAACGAGTTTAAAGAACTTGATTTAGACAAAGTTAAAAAATTAATGAAAAAACCTATCATTGTTGATGGTAGAAATATTTATGATCCAGCTAAAATTAAATCACTTGGATTTATTTATCAAGGTATTGGTAGAAATTAAAAGTAAAATTTTCCCTAAAATCCAACCAGCAGCAAATCCCCCAATGTGAGCAAAATATGCTATACCTCCAGCTTGATCTGAAGCTTGAGAAATAGCTACTGCGCTAGAAAACAGTTGCAAAATAAACCAGTAAAACAGCACAAAAGACGCTGGAATTTCAACAATGGTAATAAATAACAGGATGAAGACCAAGGTTTTAACTTTGTTTTGGGGGAATAAAGCTTGGTATGCTCCCAAGACTCCAGCAATTGCTCCTGATGCTCCTAAGATAGGAATAGTAGAGGAGGGGATAAAAACATATTGTAAAAGATTACCTGCTACTCCAGCTGCCAGATAAAATAAAGGGAAGAAAAAAAATCCCAATCTCCCCTCCACATTATCCCCAAAAATCCACAAAAACCACATGTTGGTAACAATATGTAATAAACCTCCATGTAAGAATTGGGCAGTAATTAAGGGGATTAAACTGGCAGGGTGAGCAAAATTAATAAAAGCTGGGACTAGAGCATAATGAAAAATTAAAAAATCAGTGTTGGGGGAGGTAAGTTCTATAAAAAAAACATAAACATTAAGAGCGATAATAAGAATTGTCCAGATAGGGACAACATGATCATTTCTGGTATCAGACAGTGGAAACATCTATTCCGATCTTAACTTTCTAACTTTAAAAATTGGTAAGAAACTGGGAAGAAAAAGGACTACCTGAAGTGCGAGCGAGCCCTTATTTCAGAAAAATTAGTATATTTTTGTAAAACTTCTGGAATAACTACAGTTCCATCTTCCTTTTGATAATTTTCCAAGATAGCAATAATAGTTCTGCCAATTGCAAAACCAGTACCATTAAGAATATGTACATAGTTTGTTTTATCATCTTCTCTATAGCGAATATTTAATCGTTTTGATTGAAAATCTGTAGTTGTTGATGCTGAAGTTACCTCACGATATTTTCCCTCACTAGGTATCCATGCTTCTAAATCATATTTTTTAGCTGCGGGAGCACCTAAGTCCCCAGAGCACATTTTTACTACTTGATATGGTATTCCCAAAGATTGAAATAGTTTTTCCTCCAAATTCAATAAATACTCATGTTCTTTATTTGAATCTTCTGGTCTAGTAAAAGACACCATTTCTACTTTATCAAACTGATGGACTCTAAATATCCCCTTAACATCCTTGCCATAAGCACCTGCCTCTCGTCTAAAAGCGCTTGAAAAAGCTACATAGCGTAAGGGGAGTGTGCTATGATCCAAAATCTCATCACGATGTAGGGGAACTATTGAATGTTCAGCTGTCCCTATAAGATACATATTTTGATTTAGCACATCATTAACCATGTAGTATTCATTGCTATCATCGTTTTGCCAGTAACCCAATAATTCTGTTATGTCTTTTTTAATTAAGGTAGGGGGTATAATGGGGATAAATCCTTCTTTTGTTAACATATCAAAAGCGAGTTGGATAAGTGCTAATTCAAGTAGAACAGCTTCGTTTTTAAGATAAGCAAAACGTGCACCAGAAACTTTAGTTGCTCGAGGAATATCAATTATATCAAGTATTTCTCCTAATTCTACATGATTACGGGGTTGAAATTGGAAATTTTTTGGATCCCCCACCCGACGTATAATTTCATTTTCAGTTTCGTCTTTACCTTCTTTCACACCTGGCAAAACTATATTTGGAATGTTGAGAGCCTTCTCTTTTACTAATCTTTCAACTTGACCTAATTTACTTAAAACATCCATTTCTTCATCATGTAAAACCTTACCCATTTGCCTAATTTCTTCGGTAAGCCCTTCCTTTCTAATGCGGTCTTGTAAATTATTTCGTTTAATACGTACCTGCTCATAGGTATTTTTAAAATCTAAATATTGTTTATACAGTACAATAGTCTCATCAAGATTAATATCCAAGTCCCTCTTTTTTATTGCCTCTTCTATTTTATTTTTTTCATCTTTATCAAGAAGTGGTTTTAATAGTGCAGAAATTAATCTTTCTTCTCTCTCTGCCTTTCCTTCTTTTTCTTCCCGTAGATCTTTGAGGCTTACTCTTTGCATTTCGGCACTTGCCTTATTATTACTTAGAGAAATTGGTTCGCCTGTATATGAAGCAGGGCCGTTTGTAGTCGCATCCGATTGGACTTGATCTGTGTCACTCATGAGTTTAATCCCGTACAGTAGTAGGTGGTTTGTCCACTATAACAGGCACCTCCACTTCCTTAGAGTTGTTTAAATATACAGCAAATTTATGTTCCCCTCTTTGATTAAATACAAACCCGTTGATATTAAATATAAAATAATTGATGATTTTATTTTCCCTAAATTCAATTTCTTGATCTTTCAATAAGGTATTTTCACTACCTTGGGGATCAATATGAGTAATTCTTAGTTGAAATTTCCCTATATTATTGTTAGTTAACCAAGCTAAAAATAAAGCCATGCTTGGATGCGCTACAGGAAAACCATCAGCATAAATATTGGAAAATAATCCGACTAAAGTGTTTTTATTATTTTGATCAGTAATTACTTGATCGCATGCAAGAGCGCTGATTAGTTGTGGTTTTATTTTGTCTGACATAATATGGTTATTTTAGCATAAACTAGATAAAAGTTAGAGTCCTAACTCATCAGAAATATTTTTCATTGCCTCCAAAGTTATTTTAACAAATTCTTCTAAAGTTAGCCCTAAGTGTTCACAAGTTTTAATATCTTCCCTTCTGGTACCCCTGGCAAATGATGGATCTTTAAACTTTTTTAACACTTGCTCAACTGTCACATCAGCTAATTTTTTAGAAGGCAAAACTAGGGCAGTGGCAACAATCAGTCCTGTTAGGCAGTCCCCTGCAAAAATAGCCCAATCCATTTTTGTTTCAGGTTTTACCCCAGTTTCGCTGTTATGAGCAGCCATAGCATGACTAACTTTCTCCGGTAAATTAAAACCTCGTTCTTTTACCCACTTACTAATTTGGACTCCCTGCATATTAACCGGTACCTCTTCACAGTAATCTCCATCATGTAAAAGTCCTGCCAATTTCCAATCCTCTTCATTAAATTCATTTTTATCAAACTCCCGATGTTTGATATTTAATTCCTTTGCCAAAGCTCCCATCATAGCTTCTGTTGCCAACATATGTTTAATAATATTTTGGTTGCTAACTTTTTCTTTAATAATTTCTAAAGCCTGATCTCTTGTCATTTATTTCTTACTCTTTTCTTTTCCGGTTTCATAATTGGGAAAAAGACCATTTCTCTCACTGTTTTATCTAAAAGCATAGCAAAAAGCCTTTCTGAAAAACCAAATCCCGCTGCCGGAGGCATTCCATATTCTAAAGCTTCCACAAAATCTTTATCCATCATTTGGGCTTCTTTATCTCCCTTTTTCCTTAACTTCATTTGTTCCTCAAACCTAACTTTTTGATCAATTGGATCATTAAGTTCTGAAAATCCTTTTCCCAGTTCAGAACCCATTGCCAAAACCTGCATCCGTTGTACCAGTTGGGAATTTTCTGGTAAGCGTTTTGCCAAAGGTTCAACATCAACCGGAGGATTAATTAAAAATTGAGGCTGAATCAGGTGCGGCCGAATAGTCTTTTTATAAATATGGTCCAACAATCTTCCTTTGCCTAAATTTGGCTCAACTTTAACACCTAATTTGTCTGCCAATTTATACAGTTCATCAACTGTTAATTTTTCCGCCTCAACTCCCCAGTTTTCCGAAAGCAGCTTAAAATATTCTACTCTTGGCCATTTGGTACGCCAATTGATTTTGTGATTTTCCCAAGTAGTAGTGAAAATACCAAGTGTTTCTTTAATTACTGTTTTGTACATATCCTCCACAAAATCCATCAATTGTTCATAATCGGCATAGGCCCAATAAAATTCCAGTTGAGTGTAATCCTGTAAATGCTCATTATCAATTCCCTCATTCCGGAAAATTCTACCGATTTCAAAAACCTTTTCAAACCCCCCAACCAAAAGTCTTTTTAAGTGAAGTTCCGGTGAAATCCTCAAATATAAAGGAATGTTTTGAGCAAAGTGGTGGGTGATAAAAGGTCTGGCATCTGCTCCCCCGGGAGTTTGTTCCAAAATTGGAGTCTCTACTTCCAAAAAATTATGATCCACCATATACTTTCTGGCAGCCGCCCAAAATTTACTTTTTAAAATAAATTGATTTTTAACTTCTGGGTTTAAAATCAGGTCTAAATATCTTTTCCGATACCTCTCCTCAACATCTTTTAAACCATACCAAGTAGAAGGTAAGGGCCTAATAGATTTGGCCAAAAGTTGATAAGAAGAAACTCTAACAGTTATTTCCCCTGCTTGGGTTTTAAAAACCTCTCCCTCTGCCCCAATAAAATCACCAATATCTAAATTGGCTAAAAAATCATCTTGGGAAAAAAATAATTGGATTTTCCCAGAAGCATCTTCTAAATCAGCAAAGGTAATTTTACCGTGAGGCCTTAAGGATCTTAACCTTCCTGCTACTGCTACCTTTTTATCCAACATTTTTCTAGCTTCACTGGTAGTTTGTTTTCTAACAGATTTAGCTGGGTAGGGATTAATCCCCAACTTTTTAATATTATTTAATTTTTTTAATCTTTCTTTTTGTAAGTTCTCAAGTGCCATGCCTAAAGTATATCTAAAGTAGAACTTATTTAAAAGAGCTTAGGTAGAAAAAAGTTTATGGGGCAGATTTAAATCTTTGCAGCTTATCACAATCACCATATTTTTTAATAAAAATGGCTGCATCTTCTCTGGTACCGCGAGACAACATCCGTTCTAAGATTGATGCCAGTGAATCAATTGATATAAACATTTTTGTAAAGTTTGGCCAAGACACACCTCCTGCTTCTTTAACAGCACCACTTTCTAATAAGAAATTAATAAAAATTGCCCCTCCAATAGTATAATGATATTTAGATTTATTATTTAATTCATTTAACACATTATGAAAGCTTCTGGTCATGTAGGCTATCATAATTGATTCGAGCTGTTTAGAAGAAACAATATCTTTAAGTAGTAAAGACCCGCAGACTTTAATCCCCATAACTGTCGCAGCAAGCTCATCAATAATTGGAAATAAATCTTGTAATCTTTTTTCTGAACCCCGATACCGTAAATAAGTGTGTGATAATTCATGTAAAGATGTCGAGTTAATGCTGCCTGCCTCTAAATCTTCCGGTTTAAATTGCCTTCTAAAGGCAGGTGAAAAAATCTGGTTAAATATTATTAAGTTTTTAAGATGACGGAGTTTATTAGTTTGTTTGAAAATAGTGATTTCTGAACCATATTTTTCCATCAAATGAGTGTCATTGGGTAAATTAACCCCCACAAATAAAGTTCTTGCAATCAGCCCTGCAAAAAGTAAAACATCATCTACTCTGGTTTGCACCTTATCATAATAATCAACTTTTTCTGAAGGCATAAGAGATTTTCTGCGCGAGCTTAGAATAATATCTTTATAAGTACTCAATTTTTTAGTATCTGCCGCGTCCATCACCCCAACCCATGCTTGATAAGAAGTTTTGGTAAAAAATAATTTATCATCATACCTTTCAATGGGGCCAATATTAATATCTAAGATGTACTGTTTCATTTTCATCCAGGAAACCATCGCCTCATCGTAACTACCACCTAACAATGCTTTTACCTGTACTTTTAAGCTATTGGCAAATTCTTTGTTGTCTGATACATCTGCAGCTTGGGCCAATTTATCAGCCACTGGTTTTAATAATGCGGCATATTTTTGATGATAAGGTGTGGCTACTAACTTACCATTTTTTCTTTCTACTACAGTGTAGGGTGATAAAATTTGAGAGTCTGTTTTGGCTGCTTCTTCAACTTCTTTTTTGGAAACCCCATGAGGATAAAAATTACCTCCTGGAAATTTGGGATTTTCTTGCAGGTTATAAATTGGAACAATAAGTTTTCCTGCCTCTATTAAAAGATCCAAAACCTTTTTTTCATTGGCAGATAATTTTGGTAATTTTGGATTAAATAAAACTAATGGTTTTTTCATCTTATTTGTAAAATTTTGCATTTATATCTGACAATTGGTGTAGCAATTTCCACTACCTCCCTCATCTTGGCTCCCAAAATAGCAGAGCCCAAGGGGGATTCGTTGGAAATCATTTTTTTAGCAGGATTTGCCTCTACTTTACCAACAATAGTAAATTGATCAATTTCCCCATCCATTTCTACCTGCACAGTTGAACCAATTACCACAAAATCACTTTTGGAAACTCTATCAATCACTTTGGCATTTTTTAACACATCTTCTAGATAAACAATTCTATTTTCTACCAGAGCTTGTTCATCCAAGGCTGCATCATATTCAGCATTTTCAGAAATATCCCCAAATTCCCTGGCTTTTTGGATCCTATCTGCTATCTGACTTCTTTTACTATTTTTAAGAAATTCTAATTCCGAGCGAGACTCCTCAAGCCCGTGAGAGGTTAAGTAGACTTTGTTGGCAGACTGTATTGACCTGCTTATCTTATTAGCCATATCTTTGAAAAGAGAGTATATTTTAGCAAAAATTTCAATCCAATGCAATGCTATTGTAGGGGAAAATTATTGTCAATCTAGTAAATATTGGACCCCAAAGCCTATTTTTGTTAAAATTGAGCGTAAGTTTAATTTATATAAGGCGCGTTCGTCTAGCGGCCTAGGACACATGGTTCTCATCCATGAAATCAGGGGTTCAAATCCCCTACGCGCTACCAAAAAACAGTGAATTTGGCTGGTAAATTGTAGCCACACAAGTCCAAGTTGACAAACCCGGTTTGGAAAGTTAAATTCTAATTAATGCCTTATCGTACCACCCCATTTATTACTGGTCAGTACTATCATCTTTATAACAGGGGCTTATCTAAACAAAATATATTCAGAACTACCAGAGACTACTCGCACTTTATTCAAACTTTCTTCTATTATCAAATACAAAATCCTAAACCAAAATTTTCACTTTATAGAAAATCATCACTTTTTAAAATTGACCCCTCTAAAAAGATAGTAGACATTATTTGTTATTGTTTAATGCCCAATCATTTTCATCTTTTAGTTAAACAAGTTCAAGAAAATGGAATTTCTGAATTTATGAGAAAATTTAGTCACAGTTATACAAAATACTGGAATATTAAAAATAATCATCAGGGGCCACTTTTACAGGCCATGTTTAAAGCGGTATTAGTTGAAACTGACGAGCAATTACTTCATCTATCAAGATATATTCATCTCAACCCGCTAGTCTCTTCTGTAATTCAAGACTTAAACATGTATCCATGGTCGTCTTATCTCTCATATCTTGACCCAGATAACACTCAACACATAGCCAAAAATGAAATACTGGAATTTTTTAATTCAGCCAAGGATTACGAAAAATTTGTTTTAAACCAAGCAGACTACGGTACAACATTAGAAATGTTAAAACATTCAACTATAGATATTGCCGAATAATCATCTGGTAATACAATGCCAAGCTACAAACCCGGTTTGGAAAGTCACAATGCGTACAAGTATATAGCTTTAGCTTCACAAGTCTTCGACCCTGAAGGCTCAGACCGAAGGGGCCAGGCCTTAGAACTCAGGAGAAATAAATTATTCCGATTCTTTTATGGTGGGTCTTGGGGTAATTTGTAGAGATAAGGCTACAATCCTAGATTGGAGGTTCAGGCTTTTTTAGTGATCATTTTTAGCATCTATTATAAAATGAGTCACCATGCCAAACCCAAAAATAAGTAGCCATGTATCACTAAAGTTTAGCAACAGCTTAGCAATAGCCAAAAATAAAAAAACGGAAAAACCCCAAAACCAACTAGGTATAGGAGGATAATTATCCATAACTTGATTGTACAATATAATACAATCCCTTTCTACACCATCTCCTCCATTTTTTGGAGTAAATTACTAGCCACACAAGAACTCTCCTTGGAGCCTCAATAGCCTTGCCACACCTGATGTGTACAGTACAGATAACTTTAGCTTCACAAGGCCAGGCCTTGGAACTCAATTAGATTATTTTAGAAATGGCACAAGAAGTAGGGCTACAATGTTGGCTACTTTGATCATGGGGTTTATAGCAGGTCCTGCAGTATCTTTATATGGATCTCCAACTGTATCTCCTGTAACCGCTGCCTGATGAGCAGGTGATCCTTTACCACCCAAATTTCCAGCTTCAATATATTTTTTAGCATTATCCCAAGCAGCACCACCTGTGGTCATAGAAAGTGCCACAAAAAGCCCTGTGATGATTGTTCCCATCAAAAGTCCACCCAGGGCTACTGGCCCAAGCAAAATTCCCACTGCAAAAGGAATTAAAACTGGAATTAAAGCTGGAATAAACATTTGTTTTTGAGCAGTTTTTGTCACAATTGAAACTGCTGCCCCATAATCAGGCTTGGCAGTGCCTTCCATAATTCCTTTAATTTTCTTAAACTGGCGTCTCACCTCTTCTACCACTGCCCCACCAGCAATTCCCACTGCCTCCAAGGCAAAAGAGGCAAACAGATAGGGCATAGCTCCACCAATAAATAAACCAATTACCACCTTTGGATCATCCAAGGCAAAAACTAAATTTCTGCCCAAACTAATAAATTCTTGAGAGTAAGCTGCAAATAAAACCAGGGCTGCCAAACCTGCAGAAGTGATAGCATAAGCTTTAGTCACAGCTTTGGTGGTATTTCCTACTGCATCCAACGGATCGGTATTATCCCTAACTTTTTGGGGAAGACCTGCCATTTCAGCAATTCCTCCAGCATTATCAGTAATTGGTCCAAAAGCATCAATAGCCACCACAATTCCAGCCAAAGACAACATAGCCACAGCTGCCAAAGCTATTCCATAAAGTCCTGCCAGAGAGAAACTCACTAAAATAGCTGCAGAGATTAACAAAATGGGCAAAAAAGTAGATTTTAAAGATAAAGCCAGTCCTGCAATAATATTAGTAGCATGGCCAGTTTTGGAAGCCTCTGCCAAGTGCTTGACTGGATTATAACCCGTGTCTGTGTAGTATTCAGTCAAATAAAACATTCCAGCTGTGACCAAAGGCCCAATTAAAGTAGCCAAAAATAGATTAATGGGCCCAAAAACTCCATTATTTCCCATTAAAGCAGTAGTCACAAAATAAAAGCTCACAGCCACTAAAACCATGGTCACAATTAATCCTTTATATAAAGCCCCCATAATTTTTTTGCCAGATAATTTAACAAATAAGCTACCTACAATTGAGGCAAAAATTGCTACTGCCATCAAGGTTAAAGGATAAGTTACCACAGCAGAAGAAGAAGGAAGAAGTAGCCCGCCTAAAAGCAAAGCTGCCACAGCAGTAACCACATAAGTTTCAAAGACATCAGCTGCCATCCCAGCACAATCTCCCACATTATCTCCAACCAAATCTGCAATTACTCCTGGATTTCTAGGATCATCTTCAGGAATCCCTGCCTCAATTTTACCCACCATATCCGTTCCCACATCTGCCCCTTTGGTATAAATTCCTCCACCAAGCCTAGCAAACACTGAAATTAAGGAACCACCAAATCCCAATGGGACTAAAACTGTTAAATCTCCACCACTATATTGGTAAAAACCATAGACAGCTGCTAAGGCTAGTCCTGCCACAAAAAAGCCTGTTACTGCTCCACCTCGGTAAGCTACATCAAAAGCTTGGGATAAACCGGATTTAGCAGCTTCAGCGCAGCGAATATTGGCCCTCACCGATACATTCATGCCAATAAAACCGGCCAAAGCAGAAAATACTGCCCCAATTAAAAAACCAATGGCTGAAGTTTGTCCCAAAAAGTAATAGATAATTGCCGCCAAGACAATGGCAACCAAAGCTACCACTCTATATTGGCTCAAAAGATAGGCCGAGGCTCCTTCTTGAATAGCAGAAGCAATCTGTTTCATCTTATCATCACCTGAAGGTAATCTTAAAATCCAAGCGCTTAAGATAAATCCATAAACCAGGGCAGCTACTGCTCCACCCCAAATAACAATATTCATGCCTCTTAATTTACAAGATTAAACCTGTATCCGTCAAGAAGGAAAATTTTTAGGCAAAAGCAGGAGAGGGAGCTAGATGAATTTTCTTACCACCTGTGACAGGCACCTTAGTCAAAGCTATTTTTAAAACATCATCCATATGTTTAACAAAAACAAACTTCAAATCTTTTTGAATAAAATCGGGGATATCTTCTAAATCTTTTCTATTATTTTCCGGTGCCATAATAGTTTTGACTCCAGCCCGATGTGCCCCTAGCACTTTTTCTTTCAAACCTCCAATTTCCAAAACCCTGCCTCGAAGAGTTATTTCTCCAGTCATAGCTACATCCTTTTTAACTGGAATTTTGGTAAAAGCAGAGACAAGAGCAGTAGTTAGTGCAACCCCGGCCGATGAACCATCTTTGGCCACTGCCCCTTCCGAAACATGAACATGAACATCAACTTTATGGAAAAATCTTTCTGGTAATCCCAGTTCTTTCCAATGAGCTCTGACAAAAGACATGGCAGCTTGGCCTGATTCTTTCATCACATCGCCCAACTGTCCTGTTAAAATTAACTGCCCCTTACCAGGCATCAAGGTTACTTCAATAAACATAATTTCCCCACCAGCCTCTGTCCAAGCCAAGCCTGTTGATGTTCCCACAGTATCTTCTACTTCAGCCAATTGTGGGGTAAATCTAGCTGGACCAATCAGTTTTCTGACTTCTTCTGGTGTAATTTTAAAGGCTTTAGTCTTATTGCCTTCCGCTACTTTTCTAGCTATTTTTCTGGATATAGCTGCGACTTCCCTCTCCAGATTTCTTACTCCAGCTTCTCTGGTATATTCTTGGATAATAGTTAATACTCCCTCATCAGTAAACTCAATTTGTTTAGATTTTAATCCATGATTGTTAACTTGTTTGGGAATAAGATATTTTTGGGCAATATGAAACTTTTCATTTTCAGTGTAGCCCGGATACCGGATAATCTCTAATCTGTCCCGCAGGGCTGGAGGGATGGTGTCCAAAATGTTGGCAGTGGTAATAAACATCACATTAGACAAATCATAAGGCACTTCCAAGTAGTGATCAGAAAAAGAATTATTTTGTTCCGGGTCCAAAGCTTCAAGTAGTGCTGCCGAAGGATCACCCCGGTAATCTGCCCCAATTTTATCAATTTCATCAAGCATAAAGACCGGGTTTACGCTGCCTGCTTGTTTGATAGCCTGAATAATTCTACCCGGCATAGATCCTACATAAGTTCTCCTGTGACCTCTAATTTCGGCCTCATCCCTGATACCACCCAAGGAAACTTTAACAAATTTTCTACCCAGGGCCCTGGCGATTGATTTACCAATGGAAGTTTTTCCAGTTCCCGGAGGTCCAACAAAGCAAATAATTGGCCCTTTTACCTTACCAGACAATTTATGGACGGCTAAATATTCTAAAATCCGGTCTTTTACTTTACCCAAACCATAATGATCCTCATCTAAAACTCCCTGGGCCTTCCCAAGATCCACCTTGGGCTGCTTCTCCAATTTCCACGGGAGATCAGTCAACCATTCCAAATAATTTCTTTTATAAGAAGCTTCAGGATTATATTGAGACATTTTAGCTAAACTGGATAATTCTTTTAAAGCTTTTTCCTTAACATCTTTGGGCATACCAGCTTTTTTAATCTTTAGCTCAAATTCACGAATTTCTTGGTTTTCATCTGTTTCACCCAACTCCTCTGTAATACTTTTCATTTGTTCCCGAAGGATTGCTTCTTTAGTCATCTTGGAAACTCGCTCCTGGGTTTTAGAGGAAATATTTTGAGAAATTTCTAAAATTTTAATTTCTTTGGCTAAAAGTTCAGATAATCTTTGTAGTCTATCGACGGCTGATACCATCTCCAAAAGCTGTTGTTTATCAATAGTTTTAAAATCAATAGCTTGAGCAATTGAGTTAACCAAAAGGTTTGGGTCTTCACTTTGGGAAATCACAGCAAAATTAGTAGTCCAATTAGAAAATGATGCTGGATCAAACATTGGGTTACCACCAAGCTCAATAAAACGCCTAAACTCTTCTTTAACAGTCCTAGTTAAAGCTTCAGTCTCTTCATTTTTTTCATACAGTTCAGGAATTTCTTCAACTTCTGCTGCTAAATAGGGGGTAGTTTGAATGTAGTGCTTGATAAAAACCCGGGTTAGCCCTTCGGCATGAACAGTATAATCCCCTTCTGGATTTTTAATCATCCTTTTGATTAGACAAATTGTTCCCACTTGATACAAATCTTTTTCACCGGGTTCTTCTACCCGGGCATTTTTCTGGGTCACAAAAACGATCAAACGGTTATTGGTCCAAGCAGCATCCAAAGCTGATTTTGATAAAGATCTACCAGACACAATTGGCAGGGAGGTTCCAGGGAACATGACTGTATCTCGCAAAGGCCCAATTGGTAAATTATCTGGTATTGCTGCTGACGGCGAAGGATAGTCACTTATCATATTATTAGCAAAATGATAGCACGAGTGCTAAAATTAATCAACCCCCCAAGTTTAAAAATCGATCCCTTTTTTGGCTAAAATTCCTTTTTCAAAAGGGTGTTTAATCATTTTCATCTCTGTTACTAAATCTGCCGTATCAATCAGTTTTTGGGGGGCAAATCTACCAGTTAAAATCAGATCCAACTCCATGGGTTTATCTTTGATTAGTTTTATTACCTGGGTCAAAGTTATTAGTTTTCCCTTGATAGCTCCAATAATTTCATCTGATATCACCACATCCCATTTACCAGATTTAATTTCTTGAGCCAATATTTTTAAAGTATCCTGGGCTGCTTTTTTGTGTTCAGATAAAGGCAATTTATCACCTAAAATTCCCACAAATCCCTTTCCACCTTGAATAATTTTAACATTAGGTTTCAACTTTTTAATTCCTGCTACCTCCCCACTAAAATTTGCTTTACCAAATTGAACAATCAAAACTTTTTTATTATATCCGGCAGCTCTTAAGGAAAGCCCCAAAGCTGCAGTAGTTTTCCCTTTACCCTCACCGGTATAAATAATCACCAAGCCCTGATTGTTGTTAGATTTTAAGTCATCAGACATAATTTTGCAGTGAGGATATTAACAGGCACTATA
>CAZZHC010000007.1:23287-26759 GCA_964653745.1 uncultured Gammaproteobacteria bacterium | reverse complement strand
CTTAGGCTTTTTGGGTATGACGGGCCAAGAAACTGCAGGAGCACTTGGGGATTTATGGAAACAAGTAAAAATAGAGTCAGAAGCTTTAGAAAGAGAAGAGCAAGCTAAAAAAGACCCGGTATCAGCTGAAAATGCTAAGAAGAAACAAGAAGTAGCTCAAATTGCTCATAATAAAAGATTTTTAGATGAGATCGATGCTTTAGTAGATAAAGTAGATCAGGAACTAGAAATGTTAGAGATTATAAAAAATACCGGCCAAACAGAGCTTACTGGTATAGATCTAGCTAAACTTTACCTAAACACCAGTATGGACACCAAAAAAGCTGCTACACCTTATAATTTAAATAATATCAAAATTATAAAAACTGAAGAAAGAAAAATGGCTGAACAGGCTAAAAAACAACAAAATATGGCTGAAACTAGAAGCCGGGGCAAAGGTGATATGAAACTCCGTATGGATGCCCAAGAAGGAAACAGCCAGACAGCTAATGCTATTACTACTGGAGGATAAAGGGTGTGGGCGGTACAGGATTCGAACCTGTGACCTTTTCTACGTCAAAGAAACGCTCTACCAACTGAGCTAACCGCCCGTAGGGTAAATGTTATCACCTCTTGACACAAGACTCAAGTTCAGCTCATCATATAGTTAATGGGTGAAGTAACACCACAAATACATCGACACCTAACAGCTAACATGGATATTAAGAAAAAAGATATTATGGTTGGTAATTTTTTGGGGGGGCTTTTTTGGGGAGTGGGATCTGTAATCGGGGCAGGAGTAGCTGTAGCTATTATTGGTTATGCTTTAAGTCTTTTGGGCGTATTTAGGGCTGTGGCAGGATTTATTCAACAGGCACCCCAAATTCAACAGCTTTACAGATGAGGCAAAATATCCTAAACTTTCACCCATCTTATGGACAAAACTAAATTAAAAGACCACAAACAAATTGGCCAAGAGCTGGAACTTTTTTTTATTGATGACGTCGCACCAGGTGCTCCTTTTTGGCTTCCTAAGGGTATGGTTATTTTTAAGGAACTGGAAAAATTCATCCGCAAACTAACTGAAGAAGCTGGTTATCAAGAGACATCAACCCCAATTATGGTTAAGAATAAATTATTCAGACAATCGGGGCACTGGGAAAAATTTGGTGAACATAATATGTACAACTTGCAACTTAGCGATGAGACAGATGACTCTAAGCCTTTAGGCTATACCTTAAAACCAATGAATTGTCCAGAATCAACTGTTCTCTATCGTTTCAGACCTCGAAGCTATAAAGAACTACCCCTAAGATTATCAGAGATTGGTAGGCTTCATAGAAGAGAAAAGTCTGGAGAAGTAAATGGTTTATTACGGGTTAGGCAAATTACCATGGATGATGCCCATATTTTTGCAAGGGAAAGTCAAATTTTTGACGAAGTAGCAAATATCTTAGATATGATGACGAATTTTTATAAAAATTTTGGAGTTGAATATGAATTCAGGTTCGCCACCAGACCAGAACAAAGGGCAGGAACTGACGATATGTGGGATAAAGCCGAAAAAGGCTTAGAAGAGGTATTAAAGAAAAAAGGTATTAAGGCATCAGATAAAAAAGGTGATGGTGCTTTTTATGGACCTAAAATAGATATGCATATTAAAGATGCGTTGGGACGGGAATGGCAACTTGCAACCGTACAACTTGATTTTCATATGCCACAGGCATTTAATCTTGAATATATAAATGAAAAGGGGGAACCAGAGAGGCCAGTAATGATCCACCGAGCTATTTTTGGTTCCTTTGAAAGATTTATTGGGATTTTAACTGAACACTACCAGGGGGCTTTTCCGATTTGGCTTTCACCTTTACAGGTACAAATTGTACCCGTTACAGATAGAAACAATAAATATGGACAAGATGTACTCGAACAACTTTTAGACTCAAGTATTAGAGTGGAGTTAGACACTCGGGCAGAAACCATGCAGGCTAAAATCAGGGATGCCCAGCTACAAAAAATACCTTATATGGTAATCATTGGAGATAGGGAAGAAAAAGATGGTAAAGTGGCAGTCAGGACCCGGGATGGTAAAGATTTAGGCACTATGGATCCTAAAGATTTTATTGAGAAAGTAAGATTAGAGATTGAAAGTAGAAGCCGGGTGTGATAAGATCAAAAGCTAAATGGAGGGAGACAGATAGGAAAATACTTTCGGATTAATGAGCGTATCCAAGCGCCCAACCTTCGGGTGATTGATGCGGATGGAACCCAAATTGGGGTTATTAGCCGTGAAGAAGCGCTCAAAAAAGCTCAAGAGGAAGGATTAGATCTGGTTGAGGTTGCCCCCAATATTGATCCTCCGGTTGCCAGAATTACCGAATTTGAAAAATTTAGGTATAAGGAGGAAAAAAAGGAACAGGCAGCCAAAAAGCATGCCAAAGATGTGGAGCTTAAGGAAATTTGGTTATCTCCAAGAATTGCTCAACATGACCTGGAAGTAAGACTAAAAAGGGTTGATGAGTTTTTGGAAGACGGGGATAGGGTGAAGTTAACTGTAAAGTTTAAAGGAAGAGAAATGGCCCATCCGGAAGTAGGTTATAAAGTAGTTGAGCAAGCTTTAGGTTATTTTGGTGACAAGATAATTATTGAGCGGGAAACAAAATTTGAAGGTAGAAATTTAACAACAATAATAGGATATGCCAAAACTAAAAACTAAAAAAGTACTAGCTAAAAAAGTTAAAATTACCGGAACCGGTAAATTAATGCGTTCGCACCAACTGCGTTCAGGTCATTATCGCCGTCACAAAAGCAAAAGTGCACTACGGCGCCACAAAGTCCCCTTACAAGTTAGTAAAACCGTAAAACAAAGTCTGAAAAGACTGTTAGGAATAGGTTAAAATGGCCAGAGTAAAAAGAGGGTTAACAGCCCATCGAAAACATAAAAAATTAAGAGAGCTTACCAAAGGTTACCAAGGTGGTAGAAGCAAACTAGTCAAAGAGGCAAAATCTGCCTCACTTCATGCTGGTCAGTATGCTTTTGCCGGAAGGAAACAAAGAAGAAGAGATATGAGGTCACTTTGGATCACCCAAATGGGCATTGCTTTAAAAAATGAGGGTTTGTCATATTCTAAATTTATAGCTTCCTTAAAAACTAAAAATATTTTGCTAAACAGAAAAATGTTAGCAGAGCTGGCAGCCAAAGATCTCCCCACTTTCAAAAAAATCATCTCCGAAGCTACTCAATAAATCTTCAGCCCATAGTTAAGCATTGTATTTTTTATTTCCTTCGGTTAAAATATCCATTAAATTATGATCTTGGAGAAAGATAAAAACTTATTGGTTCTTGGAGGAGCTGATGGCATGGGTAATTGGCTTGTGCGGCGAGTTTTTGGACAAGCGCAAGGAATAGGACGAATCACGCTTCTTGATACTCTCCCTCTTGAACAAATACCCAACATAAGGTGGGTAAAGGAAATTAAACAACTACCTAAAC
>CAZZHC010000007.1:0-23277 GCA_964653745.1 uncultured Gammaproteobacteria bacterium | reverse complement strand
TGATGCCATCAGGGTAGATTACACCCCTGGTGGCCAAACATGTGTTTGGCAACCAATTACTACCCAATCTGAGTCTCCAGACCACCAATTAAACTTAGACGAGTATGATGTTGTGATGCTGGCTGTACCAGAGCGCCAAATACCCACTGCAGTAAGTAACCTTTTCCCTTTATTAAAAGATTCCAGCTGGATATTTGATATTTGCTCCAGTAAACAATCTCCTATAGAAATTATGTGCCGATATGCAAAACCCGAAAACTCTGTAGTAGGGACACACCCTTTTTACGGACCTGCCGTATCGGATCTTGTCGGTCAAACTATGATTATGGCTAAAACATCTCTGACAAAACCTGAACATTTCAATTGGCAAGTTAACCTTTATAAAGAACGTGGTGCTCTAATTGTAGAAACTACTCCTACCAAACATGATTTTTACACTAAATATACACAAGGGCTGACGCATTTCAGTTATTTTGTCCTTGCTGAAACATTGAAACGGGCTATGACGGAGGGTTTTAGCTTGGAAGAATCCTTTAAATTTATGACCCCTCCTTACGCTGCCTTGGCGGGATTTTTAGGCAGGATAATTAACACTAACCCCAGAATTTATGCTCAAATTCAAACTAATCCAGAATTATCACACATCCGAGATTTATTTGTTGATTCTGCTCATTTTTTAGCAGAAGAATTTCACGATTCAAATGAACCAGATATAGCTGAGGTTATAGAAAAGATCGGCCAACCCTTCCAGGAGCGTGCAGTTACTTGGGGAGCAGCCATCTCTAATAATTTTGTGGAAGCTAACCAGGCTTACTATCGTTTATTACATGGGCGTGCAATTTGCGAACAGTTAACTGTTATCCAAGTGAGGGATGATTCCAATCCACAAAAAGAGCAAACCCATGTAGGAAAACTCGTTAGTTTCGATAGTGAATCATTATTACTTCGGGAATGTATTATTCGCAGAAATGGTAAGCTAATCGTTGTTTATGGAGATACTTCTCAAAGGGGCGCGCAACGTTTATTAAAAAAGGTTGGTATGGGTCTCCCTAAAAGTAATGACGTACGTATTCATCATAAAAGAGCTCGCGTTCTTTCTACAGAAGAAACTGACAGTTGGAGAGAAACTCATCTACTACACCATGAGCTTGATATTCCCATCGTAACCAGTGAAACATCCCAAGTAGACAAACTTGTTAAAAACATTCCATTAATTTGTCCAGATGTTGTATCTATGAAAACAAGAGACATAGGGGAGGCAAAATGGTTGAAACATTATGGACTCACTAATCAAATCTTACACCTAACAGTCTATGGGGACAAAGATATATCAGAGGTACAAAAACAAGTATTAGCTCTACTAAACGGATTGGGATTACATTTGCATCAAGAAGTTCTCTAGCACTCTTGTCTAAAAATTTACATTTGACAGCTGCGATTAACCGTGCTAAGATGATTCGAGTTTAACATTCAAAGGCGTTGATCAGGAAAGATTCCCCTGTGAGCTGATAAGGTGAACCAAAAGTAGTCTTATCCGGGAAGTTCCCGTTATAGAACAAACTTGTGTCGTCCGCCAAAGGCGAGATGGAGCAAGGATGAGTATAAATTACGGTGGTACCGCGTAAATAGCGCCCGTATTTTCTTTTTAGAATAAAAGCCTAGAAGGAAAATATGGGCGTTTTTTGTTGGAGAAAATATGATTGAAACAAGTAATAATGATTTAGCAACTAGAGAGACTATTTCTCGGCCTGCTGTGGGTTTAAGATTGCAGGATGTTCTTCTGCGAGTTAATACCACGGAACCGACAGTACTATCCTTAAGGGAAAAGATAATCGCCAGACTAAAATCAAACCCTGGTGAAAATGAAAGGTTGGCCACACTAAATGCACTTAGCGAAGCAGTTATAGGTCTTAATCTAAAAGAAGTAGAAAGAGAAGCAAATAAGATGCTTATTCCTTACCACACCAATGGTGAAAAAAGAAAAACATTGATCATCAGTAGTGCTAGTTCAGCGTCGGCATCCCAGGAAGCAGAGCGTGGAATTTTAGAGGCTAGGGGTCACATTATAGATATTCCTGGGGCAATTGAAGGTAGAGACACTAGAAGTGCATTATCCGGCGATGTCGCTCTTATTAGTACAAAAGCCGGTCTAATAATGGCCAAGGATAAAGGCGATGTTGAAATAATTAACTTGGCAGACGAAGCCGTGTTGTCTCAAGCTGATGGCCGGTTATTACAAGGCTCTGATGTTTATTACAAAGCTGACAACTTGCTACTGCTAATACTTACAAATCCAGGCTCAAACATTCTATCCCAAATTTCTGATCAATTAACTAACCACTCCTTAGTTTATCCATATAATCTCGATGAGGAAACACAAATCGCCTTACTCTGGTTAGCAAAAAAATCTGGGGTTGATAGATTAGATGTAAATGCGAATTCTCCAGAAGTAGCGGTAGAGTTAACAAGAAAAGGTTATAAATATCCAAATATTGAGGGGGCTTTAACAATTCCTTATTACAGCAATCCCTATTTAATGCAGAAAGCAGAATGGTGTTTGTCCCCAATGGCTCGAGAGATTCAGCATCATCCTGACTATATTCCAGGCTATATGATCAACAGATCAGAAAGCCTTGCTGAGATGTACCAAAAATCTTTAGCTGCTTGCATGTTTTTAGCCTCGCGCTATGGTTTATCTACTGGATGGGTAAAACCTGATCGGGGAACTGACGGGGGAAATCAAGGCCCAGTGGAAATAGGAATTGACCACTTGGTTTCCGACAGGATCACCTCTTATATTGAAAGTGGTGACATCGAGAGTGCACTTAACTTATACAAAGCCGAGTTGCCAAATTTGTCACAAATCAGGCAAAGGATAGAAGATATATGGAGAAAGGGTGGATCTTGGGTTATTGAAGCAAAAACTCATTATTTTACCATTAAATTACCTTTCAACGGGGAAGATCGTGTTTTTATGACAATTCCTTCGGTACATCTCATAAAAGGAGAGCCCAGGTACACTATTTCACTTCAGCTTGTTGACGGTGTTGCTTGGGGCGGTAATCTAATATGTTCTCGCCAAACATGGAACCATTTAGTAGAAAGGATCGACCGATCTGATGAAAGAGTAAGAAATCGTCCCGAACTGGTTGATGATCTAAAACAAAGCTATGAGCTGATGACTGAATCCATGAGAAGTTATGTGAAAGCCATAAACACATCCGAAAAGTATCAAAATGGGCAGGTGCGTGGGGGAGCAGATTTGGCTATCTGTACTTTGGGGGGTAAATTTGGCCATGATAAAGTAATGGTCGCAGTTCAAGATTATAACGCTCGGGCAAATGGCTGTGAAACAGCTTATGCCCTTTATGACCAAGCTCAAGAAATGTATGAGGATAAAGGAGAGGCCGTCACTAGAAATATTACACCAAAAGTAGATTTTTATACATTTTCTTTCAACTTAGCTTTAGCTATAAATGAAATTAATAAAACCCATGGGGAAAACATTACCCCGGGACAGATCAAACTTATTGCCGTTTCTGCAGGATGGGGTCAAATAGGTATGATAGGAACCAACGCAATCCAAATTCTGCAGGATATACTACTACTAGAAGAACAATTACGTAAAATGAATATCGTTCAATAATTAAAATGAAGAAAAAATTAGTTTTACAATTTAGAACAGATAAATCGCTTATACATGAAAGGGCTTGTATTATTCAAGCTGGTAGTTTTAATGAAGACGAGCTTGACTTTATTAATATTCTTGACCGCCATAGTCAGGCACCAGCATCAATCAACCTAAATCTTTATAGGGGGGTAATCTTGGGAGGATCGGGAGAAGTAAGTATTTCTAATTGGTCATCGGAGAGGAAAAAAATGATCTTAAGAAGTGAGCTTTTGCTAAAGCAAATAATAAAAAGGGGTATACCAATGTTGGGCATATGTTTCGGTCATCAATTAATTTCGTACATTTTAGGTGGCAAAATAAAGGCTGATCCAAATCAGGCAGAAATAGGAGCTTATGAAATATTCCTCACTGAAAAAGGCATGAAAAGCCCCCTTTTTAGGGATTTACCAAAAGTCTTCTATGCTGTAGAAGGACACAAAGACTCTGTTGTAAGTTTACCTAAAAATGCTGTACTACTAGCAACTTCTAAAAGATGCGGTGTGGAGGCTTATCAAATTAGAAATAATATTTTTGGAGTTCAATTCCATCCTGAATTAGATAAAAAGGGAATGAAATATAGGCTTAATTTATTTCCTGATTATACGAAAGGTAAAAATATTAATGAGATATTGAATGATTATCAAGAAACTCCTTTTGCCAGGAAAATAGTTGAAAATTTCAAGATATTTATAGTGTAACCATATTTGACTAACGTTAAATTAAAAAATAGAACGGGTCATCTTCATCCTCTAACTCAATTTGAAAATGAAACAGCTAAGCTTTTTCAAAAACTGCCGTATCATAAGTGTTCATACTACACATAATTTAACACGCCTAGGTTTTATATTCAACTGGGCTTGACTCATTCTCCCAGGCTGGTATGCTTAATTTATGGCAGATCAAATTTTTGAGACTGTTGTTAAAGCTCCAGCTGTAGCTTTGGATAAAACAGTTGAGACATCCAAACAGCTTGGCAGTGCCATTGGTAATCACACAAGATTATCAAAAGCCAAAGAATATTGGCACACCTTGGGACCGGGTTTGACCACCGGGGCTGCTGATGATGATCCATCCGGTATTACCACTTATTCCCAAACAGGTGCCAGGTATGGCTTTCAGATGCTTTGGTTGGCTGTATTTACTTTTCCTTTAATGGCTATAGTCCAAGAAATGTGTGCCAGAATTGGGCTGGTTACAGGTAGGGGCTTGGCTGCCAATATTAGATTATGTTACCCAAGATGGGTCTTATTTCTTTCTGCCATTCTTTTGTTTATTGCCAACACCCTAAACATTGGGGCAGATTTAGGAGCAATGGCCAAAGCTACCCAGCTTTTGATGCCTAACTTAAACTTTGGATTACTTTTGGCTGGTTTTACTGTTTTAAGCCTAGCCCTGCAAATTTTTACCACTTATGAAAAATATGCCAAATATTTAAAATGGTTGGCTTTAATTTTACTGGCTTATGTTTTTTCTGCTTTAAGTGTTAACTTAGATTGGGGTAAAATTTTACAATCAACCATTATTCCCACTATTGTTTTTTCCAAGGACCAGTTGCTACTTATCACCGGAGTTTTGGGTACTACCATTTCTCCTTATTTATTTTTCTGGCAAACTTCCCAGGAAGTAGAAGAGCAAATTTTACAAGGTAAAACCAGCATCAAGCTTCGCCAAGAAGAAACTACTGATGAAGAAGTAAAGAACATGAGAATTGATGTTTGGTCAGGTATGTTTTTATCCAATTTAGTTATGTTTTTCATTATTGCTGCTGCAGCTGCAACTTTGTTTAAAGGTGGGATTACCAATATCGGGACAGCTGCTGATGCTGCTTTAGCCTTAAAACCAATTGCCGGTGATCAGGCTTATTTACTGTTTGCCTTGGGTATTATTGGAACTGGACTTTTGGCTGTACCGGTTTTGGCTGGATCTGCTTCTTACGCCCTGTCAGAAGCGTTGGGCTGGAAAACTGGGCTTTATAAAAAACTAAGCAGTGCCTATGCCTTTTATGGGGTAATTATGATTTCCACCATTGTTGGCTTTTTAATTAATTTTGTTGGAATTGATTCAATTAAGGCTTTAATTTATTCAGCAGTGGTTAATGGTTTGGTAGCTCCAGTTATTTTAATTTTAGTAGTGCTATTAAGCAGTAACAAATTAGTTATGGGAGGAAGAGTTAATCACCCGGTAACTACTTTTATTGGTTGGGTCACCACAATTTTGATGGTTGTAGCAGGAGCCGCCACCATTTTCTCCTTATTATTTTAAATCAAGTTATGCTAGAATTAAAGCCGAGATGGAAGAAAAATTGCAGCAAATTTACCAAATATATTTAGAAAAAATTGAGCAGGCTAAGGATTTAAAAACTTTGGATGATATTTTTTTGGCCCTTTTTGGAAAAAATGGGGAAATAAGTTTAGCTACTAAAGACTTTTCCAAAATTAACAAAGAAAAGCTAAAAGTAGTAGCCCCACTTCTTTCTAAAATTAAAGCAGAGTTGGAAGAAAAAATTGAGCAAAAAAGAGTAGAAATTAGGGAAGAAAATTATAAGAAACTAGAAGAAGAAAAATTTAGTGTTTTAGCCTTCCCAGACCTGGTCTGGGAACCTGGAAAAAGAATAGGGCATCTTCATCCCTTAACCAAATTTGAAAATGAAACAGCCAAGCTTTTTCAAAAACTGGGATTTCAACAAATTGATGCTCCTCACATTGATACTGATGATTATAATTTTGAACTTTTAAATATTCCGGAAGGTCACCCAGCCAGAGATATGTGGGACACTTTTTATATCTCGTCAGAAAAGTTTGGTATAAGTCCTGGTAAAATTTTACTTCGCACTCATACCTCAAATTCCCAAATCAGGATTATGGAAAAATTTAAACCTCCAATTAGAATGATGAATATTGGCAGGTGTTTTAGATATGAAAATATTGATGCCAGACATGAACATACATTTGACCAATTTGAAATAGTTTTAGTTGATAAGGGAGTTAGTATGACAAACTTACAATATTTATCAGAATATTTTTTAAAAGCTATTTTTGGACCGGAGATAAAAGTTAGGCTTCGTCCCAAATATTACCCTTTTGTTGAACCTGGAGCAGGAGTGGATGGACTCTGTTTATTTTGTAAAGGGCAAGGTTGCAAGGTTTGTGGGGGAACAGGGTGGTTAGAACTGGCTGGTGCAGGAATGATTCATCCTCAAGTATTGAAAAATGGTGGGATTGATCCCAAAATTTATTCTGGCATTGCTTGGGGATTTGGACCAGAAAGAATGGTCATGTTAAAACATGGCATTGATGATTTGAGACTATTTAAAAGTGGGGACATTAAGTTTTTGGAGAAGTTTTAATCATTATGAAAGTAAGCATTGACTGGCTCAAACAATTAGTAAATTTAAAAATGCCCATTGAAGAGGTAATTAATCTTTTACCTCTTCGGACTATTGGTACCAAAGAGGTAACTGCTGATTTTTTTGAGCTGGATATGAAAGGTTATAACCGGGCAGACCTTTTATCACTGCGCGGTGTGGCTTATGAAATAGCAGCTATTACCGGATCTGAAGTTAAATTTAGCGAGACAAAAGAGGATGAGTATATTTGGTACTCAAAAAAACTACCTGAAAACAAAGTTGAGATAATTGATCAAAAATTGTGTTCAATTTATTGTTTGGCTAAAATTAAGGGACTTAGGGTCGGACCCTCATCAAAAGACTGGGTAAAAAAATTAGCAGATAGTGGATTAAGATCTGTTAATAATGTGGCAGATGTGACTAATTTAGTAATGTTAGAGTATGGCCAACCCCTCCATGCTTTTGATGCCAGCCAGATTAAAGGTAAAACTTTGGTAGTAAGGACCGCTGAAAATGGGGAAGAATTAATTACACTTGATGAAAAGAGAAGAAAATTGGAAAGTTGTGATTTGGTAATTGCTGATCCAGAAAAAGTGGTCGCTCTGGCTGGAGTTATGGGTGGAAAAAATAGTGAAGTGAATGAAAAAACTTCTGAAATTTTATTGGAAGCTGCTGTTTTTGATCCAGTAACGGTAAGGAAAACTGCTTCTGAATTTGGCCTACCTTCTGAAGCAAGTAAAAGATTTCAACATGGTTTAACTAAAAAGAGATTGCTCCAGGCTTTTGATGCTGCTATCAAATATTACCAAAAATTGGGAGGGGAGTTGGAAGCCATCTCTATTGTGGGTAATTTTGATGAAAAAAAGGTAGAAATTAGTTTATCCCAGGATGAAATTAACTCCTTAATTGGGATTAATATAAAACCAGATTTTGTTAAATTTTCTTTAGAAAAACTTAACTTCAAAATTGATTTAGCCTCACAGGGCTCAACCCTGCAAGGCTGGAAGGTGGTACCACCTTACTTTAGGCTGGATGTTGAAATTGGGGCAGATGTAATTGAGGAAATAGCCAGAATGTATGGCTATGAAAATATTCCCCCTCATGAGCTTCGAGGCAAGCAGCCAGAAAAAATTGACCAAAGTTTGTTTGAACTGATTGATAATTTAAAAACCAACTTGGTAAAGGCAGGTTTGACTGAAATTGAAACTTATTCTTTTTATTCCACAGAAACTTTAAATAATTTAAATATTGATCAAGAAAAATCGGTTAAGGTGGCCAACCCCATTTCTTCTGAAACGGAGTATTTAAGAGACCAGCTTTGGCCAAACTTATTACAAAAAACAGATGAAAATTTAAAAAATGGCGTGGATGAGGTGGCTATTTTTGAACTGGGTAAAGTTTACAAGCTGGCTGATCATGCTATACCAAATGAGGAATATAGATTAGCTCTTGCTTTAACAGGAGATCAAGCCATAGAAGAGTTATCTTCAATTATTCAACAAAGCTTGTTACACATCGGGGGTGTAACAATAGAACAGGCTCAAGGCACAGAATTATTTCATCCAGTAAAATTTGCTAAAATTTTTTCCAAAGGAAAAGAAATTGGTTTTCTGGCAGAAGTCCATCCCAGATTAACTTATAAATTTGGAATAGAGAAAAGAGTGGCTATACTAGAAGTTAAGGTTAGCCCCGAAAATCCGGGATAACTTTATTTCTAATTTCAATTAATCTATTTGTGTCTTGGCCAGTTTTTGGATCGCGTTTGGACTCTACAAATTGGCTGTACAACTCTGGAGAACTACTTTCTAAGCTATCTAGGTATAATTTAATATTTTGTTTGCGTGTTTCTTTAGAAGATGGGCTTTCTAACTTGTATCGATACCACAACCATTCAATCATTAGAGCAACTGTATCTGCTGTGGGGGTAGCAGGAGATTTCTGAAGGAGATAATTTATCTCTGCGAGGCGCCCCTTATCTTTTACAAGTTGTTGTGCTGATTTTCTCTCACGTTCTATGGCCTGTTCGGTATTTCTTATTTCGACAGGAGAACCGTTTCTGCGTACTTGCGCAAGTTCTCGCCGGATATGTTTTCTAACACCAAACGGTAATCGTTCAGGCATCTTACTAATATCTTTATAACATAAAACAGCCTAATAATACAATTTATAAGGCTACTGTAACGCCTATGGAAGTGGAAAATGAGGCACCACCATTATCTTCTAGTGTTGCAGTGATCGTATGTGAACCTTTGTCTCCCACTGGAAACTCAACATGTAAAGCAAATGGGTCAGAAGTTTGAATAGCTTTTTGAGCTCCATCTACTGTCCAGGTAACTTTTTTAACCCCTGCTGGAGAATTGGTCCTAGCTAGCACATCAAAAACCCTTGGAACATTAGCCCCGTTATTAACATTAACGATCGAAATTACCCCACCGGAAGACCCAGCATCAGAAAAACCTGGAATACCGCTACAACCTTTACTTGCTCCCACCAACCTTGGATCAGAAGCAGTTAACACCCATTGATCAATTCCAACCTGCCATTTATTTGCCCCTGTTGGATCATCCTCTTGTAAAACAATTATATCCTTTTCTTCAGAATCTTCGCCATCATTGGCAAGCCTGTGAGGATTATTTTTACAAACTTTTAGATGTTGATAGGCTTTGGAAGTATCGGAAGGTTCAGTTCCACCAATAAAATATTCCTTCCTGGTTGGGGAACCGTCTCTCGGCTTACCACCCATTAAACCATCAACATCAGTATAAGAAACCTTACCCGGCTGCTTTGGTTTTTCATCACCCTTATCTTTTAGGGCTGCCATCATAATTTTTTGCCAAATTGGAGAAGCACCCGTGATACCTGAAGCAATTGCTGGGTTCATCTTATCATTATTATTGTTACCAACCCAAACTCCCACCACTACTGATGGAGTGTAGCCAAAAGTCCAGTTATCTTTTTTCTCATCAGTAGTTCCAGTTTTAACTGAAACAGTTTTACCTGGGATGTTTAAAACAGAGTTGGGACCAAAAGCAGCAGATCTTGCTCCATTATCAGCTAAAATATTGGAAATAATAAAAGTAATAGATTCATCTAAAATTCTGGTCCCATCTGAATCTTTATATTCATACAAAGTTTTACCTTTGGCATCCTCAACTTTTAAAATTGAGACTGGATCTTGTTTTACTCCACCATCAGCTAGCACCCCAAAAGCAGAAGTTAAATCCAAAAGCCTTACTTCTCTGCCTCCTAGGGTTAAAGATAACCCAGCATTATTAATATTTTCTGTTGTGGGTTCCCAGGTAGAAAGTCCCATCCTGTATCCTAAATCCATCACATTTTTTACCCCTACCATAGCTAACATTTTCACAGCTGGAATATTATAAGAATTTCCTAAAGCATATCTAACTTGAACTGGACCATGATATTGACCATCATAGTTAACAGGAATATAAGAGGGTTGATTACCTCCTGGAAATTCAGTTTTAACATCTACCAAAACTGTTGAGGCAGTGTAGCCCTTTTGTAAGGCGGCTGAATAAGTAATGGGTTTGGTAGCTGAACCTGGCTGTCTGGGAGATAGGGCAGTGTTCACATTTGGTTCAAAGGTACAACTGACTCCTTCTGTACAATTTTCTGGTTGAGACTGCCCAAAGTAATCTTTGCTACCAATCATAGCTAAAATCTGACCATTTTTAGGGTTTAATACTACTGCTGCTCCATTACCAACATGATAATTTTGAAGCTTGTCTACTTCTGTTTGGACAATTTTTTGGGCTTGTTCCTGCAATTTATAATCTAGAGTAGTGGTAACTTTTAAGCCACCTTGTTCAACTAATTTATCCCCATATTGTTCAATTAATTTTTGCTTAACATATAAAACAAAATGGGGAGCTTTAAAACCAGCTTCATTTTGGGAGGTACGGTAAGTTAAGTTCTCATTTTTTGCAGCTTCTGCTTGCTCTTTGCTGATATAACCATCTTCAACCATCCGCCGCAATACTTCAGCCTGTCTTTTTTTAGCCAGTTCCGGGTGAGTACCATAAGGTGAGTAAACAGAAGGCCGCTGCGGTAGACCTGCCAGAAGTGAGGCTTCAGCCACGTTCAAATCCTTAGCATGCTTACCAAAATACAGATTTGCAGCAGCCTCAATACCATAGGCTGTTCCGCCATAGGGGATTTCATTTAAATACATCTCCAAAATCTGATCTTTGGAGTAAACTCTTTCCACTTGAACAGCTAAAATAAACTCTTTAATTTTTCTAATAATGCTTCTTTCTGGAGAAAGTAGGGCATTTTTAACCAGCTGTTGGGTCAAGGTTGAACCCCCTTCAACTCTCTGGTGAAAAGCCATCTCGTAAATTGATCTAAAAATACCTATTATTGAAAAACCCTGGTGTTTATAAAAATCTTTATCTTCAATGGAAATAGTTGCTTTTTTGACTACATCGGGAACATCAGCAAGTTTTACAGGGGTCCGGTTTTGGTTTTTGAAAATATCATAGAGCAGCTCTCCATCTCGGTCATAAATTTTGGTAGCCTGGGCTACATTTCTACTGGTCAAATCTTGAGGGGGAGGAACTTGGGTAGCATATAATTCTACCAAACCAATAAGTAACACCAACCCTCCAAAAATACTAAACAGCATTAAGGTAGAAAATTTAGATAAAAACTTAGCCCTGGAATAGGGATTATGATGAAAAGGCTTTAGCCTCTTAAGACTCATTACCTAACAAGTATAGCAGTTGAAGCATCAAGGCTCAACTTGGTATAATGAGCTCACCCTGGGGTGGCCGAACGGTTGAGATTGACTGGACTGTAACTGTAAGATATACTTATAGTCGTGCAAATCAAGATATGTACAGAATGTAAACAGGAAAAGCCGTTAGATCAGTATGACCAAAAAAGAGGTAAACTTAGGTCAAACTGTAAAGCCTGTGTATCTAAGTATACAAAACAACATTATAAAAATAATAAGGAGTATTATTTAAAAAAGGCGACAATTAATCGTAAATCGGCACGAGAGAGGTTGAGAAAATTTTTGTTTGAGTATTATAGTACTCATTCTTGTGTTGATTGTGGAGAATCTAATCCTATTGTCCTAGAATTTGACCATATACAACGACAAAATAAATACTCTAATATTGCAAGAATGGCCAATCGAGCTTTATCGCTTGAAAGAATTAAAAATGAAATAGCTAAATGCGAAGTGGTTTGTGCAAATTGCCATAAGAAGAGGACGGCAAAACAATTTAATTGGTATAAAAACCTGCGGTGGCCGAATAGTTAGGCAATGGTCTGTAAAACCATGCAAAGTAAGTGCAAGTCTTACCCGCAGGACATAAATGGTATCTGCCTAATTATATGGAAGCAGTTAGAATATTAGATTTACAAGAAGTAGCAGTTGCCGCTCGTGGTGATAATATTCATCCTATGGCAGGGGTTTTAAATAGATATGCAGAAGAATTCAAAGATAACTCTAAGGATCTTCCATATAAGCGTATAGCAGAAGATATAGCTCAACTTGAACCATACTCTTTAGAGGCCCTTGATATTATTAGTATTTGGAGATATGTTGATCCATACTTACCCGACCCAAACGAGAGAAGGTATACCTTAGCCAGATTAATTTTAGCTGATTATGGGGTACGGGGTTTGGAACATCCGGGTTGGAAAGATTTTCCAGAGTTATTTTATAGAAATAAAAGTTTACCAGGACGGTTAAAAGCAGATCATACTGATATAGCCCGATTTGAGGAAAAAATGCAAGGGGTACTTGAGAATGTGGAAAATATTGAAAGATTTTGCCGTCAACTACCCAATAAACCTCGCTCCAGAAGGCTTAGACCAATATTAGAAAGAACAGTTGAAAATTTCAGAGGTGGTCTGGTACCTTTTAGATATTTAAGCTCATACTCAACCTAAATTTTATTAGTGTGAGAGTGATGGCTTCTTTTAACTTTTAATTGGGCCAAAGCTTTTTCCAGGGTAGCCAAAGCAGTAGCATATTCTTCATCAGTTAAAGTTTGTTCCAAAGCAGCCTGGGCTCTTTTCTTAGCTTCTTCCACAACCTTTTCATCAATATCTTCAGCCTTCTCTGCCAAATCAGTTGCAATAATTAAGTTATTATCAACCATCTGTAAAAGTCCGCTACCTGTAGCCATCATGGTTACTTTACCACCAGTTTTAATCTGTAACTGCCCAGGGATAATTTGAGTCATTAAATTAATATGGTGGGGAAGTATGCCAATTTGACCATCAGTGGTGGTGGCAGTTACCATCTCCACTTCATCGTCAAAAATTTCTTTTTCAGGGGTTACAATTTTAAGATGTAATTGACTCATAGAAAGTATCTGTATTATATTATACCAATGGCCGAGAACAAAATGGGAACTTTGGAAAAATTTATTAGGTGGTTAGGAGCTTTAGGGAAAAAGGTTGAGCCTAAACCTAAAGTGGAGCCAAGTCAGCCTATTGAGCCTCCAGTATCTCAACCAACAACTCCTCAACTTCAAGCTTGACTCATAAAAAAGATGTGTGTATTATAAGGATAAGATGAGTGATGGTGGTAACCAGGAAGTTGAAGAGAAAACTAGTTTTTTAGATAAAAAGGTCAGCCGAGGAGGGTTTATAGCTGGAGCTGCAGTAGGTGCTACGACTGTAGCATTTGGTCCTAAAATAGCTAGATTTGTTGACCAATTATTACACCGTGGAGTTCAAAAAGCCCGAGCATTGGAAAACCGTGGTAATATTGAAATTAGTACAGGAAAACAGGGTGGACAAAGATTGGAACAAAGACCTGATCAAGGTGCAACAGGACAACCTACTGAAGCAGATGTAAGTCAAGCTACCGCAGAAGGTGCAGCAGCGACAGCAGGGAACAATCCCACGGAACCAATGCTTCCAGAGGATCGAACTAATATTGGGGTTACAAGAGAACCAGCAACTTCAACCCCCCAAATTCCAGGTGATCGAAAATAAACTATTTAAGAGAGAGCATTGATAATTACAAAGCTGTCTTTTTTGCCTTTACCTATTCCTTTTACCACTAAAGCAACTCTGTTTTCTTTGTTTAATAACTTCCAATAAGTTTTGGCAATTTTATTAATATTTCCTGTGAGGGAAACTAAATATGGATCTTTATCAAAAGTGGGCAGGGGATTACCATCCCCACTGTAGGTATGGAGGCAAAATCCAAAGCCTGGTTTAATATTTTGGTAAAAATAATAGCTTCTAATAGACTTTTTATGATCAGCGGGATTTTGGCTAATTTTAGATAAAACCATTTCTCCGGTTTTTTGATTAGTTAACCCAGTAATTCTAGGGGTAAAATTAGGGTCATCTGGTTCATGAAAAGTTTTGCCCAAAGATAAAACAATATCTTTTTTAACAGTATCAGTTTGAGTCCCATTGGAAACAACATGGTAGTCCCCAAATTTTTTCATGGCATTATAGATAATTAAGCTGGGATCTTCCACTTTGGTGGGGCCAAAAGGGGTGGTTTTAATAATATTTTTTTCTAAAACTAAAATTCTATTTCTGGAATTTGGGCTTCTGCCCATTACCCAATAAACTTGGATCAGTTGCCCGACATCTGATCTTCCCAAAATAATCCCCCTGCCAGGATAGGAGTTACCAGCCAAATTTTTCATGTTCAACTTAGCCTGCTTTTTCATGGAAATATGATAGCACAAAAGGCTTATTGTAGGCTGTACACACCCGATATGTACAAAAAGTTTAGGTTTACACCTCGAAGGTGCAAGGCTAAATAACTTTTTTACCTTCCCACACTCGGTGTGGGAAGGCCCATTGTCATCGGAAGTGGGAAGGTAAATTTTTAATTTTTCATGTTCAACTTAGCCTACTTTTTCATTAAGATTTTCCCTTATTTTGTTTATAATTAGTTGCTGTACTTCTGGGGTAACAATTTGTGATCTATCATGGGTATAGTGATTACCAAACTCCAGATCTTCAAAAGTCGATCCACCAATGTTAGCTTGATGATTATAGCGAGGCCTTAAATGCCAATGAACATGGGGATTGTAAGGTTTTTCTTGATAAGCATTATTCATTAAACAACCCCAATTAAATAAAGTTACCCTAAAGGCTTTTTTCAAACTACCCTCTAACTGCTTAATTACTAAATAATAATCAGCCCATTCTGCCAAATTTAGATCAGCTAAATCTCCAATATGACGGCTTGATGTCACTATACATCTACCAAGATATGCCTGATCAGGATGTAAAAAAATTTTCCAATATTTTGTTTGGTAAATAAAATTTGGATCTTGTGGATATGATTGACAACTTAAACATTCCTTCATGACAGGATTATACCAAATTAACTAATAGGTTTTGTGCTCCCACATCGGAAGTGGGAGGGTAAAATTTTGTATAATATGCCCATGAGTAAAATGAAGGGCCAGATAGGCAGACATAAATTTCATGGAGATCCTGCTCGATTTGAAGTAATAGCTAATTTTATTAGCCAAACTTATACAGGTAAAATTCAAAGAATTGCTGATGTAGCTGGTGGACAAGGAATGTTGTGTAGGATTTTATCAAAAAAGTATAACTTTGACTGTGAGGTAGTTGATCCAGGAGGTTGGACATTGGTTGGTATTCAAAATAGGGCACAAGAATATCAGGCAGAAATGGCTGACTACTATGATTTAATTGTGGGGGTACACCCCGATGAGGCCCTACAAGAGGTAGTAAAGTCTGCACTAACACGCCCAGTAATTTTAATTCCATGTTGTAATTTTTGGTCCAAAGAAGAAACTTTAGGCAGAAATGCCCTAATTAAAAGAATAGAGGAATTTTATGATCAACATGGAGTTATTTATCAAGAAGTTGTGTTTGATTTCAGGGGTCCCAAAAATATTGGCTTAGTTTCCCAACCTCCAAAACGTTGATAATAATAAGGTGTAGCGAGGACTCGTGTTCCCACACTCGGTGTGGGAAGGCCCAGAAACCTTCAAAAAACTCGCCACTACCTAAAACTAACGGGAAATTAACTCAAAATTTGATAATAAGATTATGGTATTGTATGCTATCCTTGTATGGAATTATCTGAAGTATTTAGAAAATTAGAGGGGGGACTACATAAAAAGACAGATAATAAAGAGGTGGAACGAGTACAGAGTCCTGAATCGATGGCAATGTGGGAGGAGCACAGCGAAAGAATGCTTGTAAGATTTTACACTGATCCGAGATTATTGATAAGTATCGTTAGCGTTGGTCGTTCTATGGCAAATACTCGAAGAGCAGGAAAACAACTGATGAGTTTTGAAGCAGATTGGGGTATAAAATCAAATATAGTACCACATCTTCAAGCTCACTTAGAAGGTGAACTTGCAAAAAGTCTGGGTGTAATGGCGCTAGTTAGAGAACAGGCACTTTCCCTAGTTCCCACTGATAGAAGACCTACTGTTGAGGGAAAAGCACTTTTAGCAGCGCAAGAAATCTTGACTAAAAAATTAGGAGAAAAGGGGTTGAGTGAAGAGTATCGTGCCGGAGCATCTGAAATGCTTAAAAGAATTCAGGCCCACCTAGAAAGTGATATAGCTTTAACAGGGGAAAAATCTACTTAACTTCTTCTATGGTGCCTTTCATGTAGAAGGCTTGTTCAGATTTGTTATCATGTTTTCCATCTAAAATTTCCTTAAAACCCTTGACTGTATCTTTAACAGAAACATATTTTCCAGATCTGCCTGTAAAAGCTTCTCCCACAAAGAAAGGTTGAGTTAAAAACCTTTGAATTTTTCTAGCCCTGGCTACCACTAATTTATCCTCATTTGATAACTCCTCAATTCCCAAAATAGCAATAATATCTTGAAGTTCTTTATATCTTTGTAAAACTTTCTGAACACCTATGGCTACCTCATAATGTTCCTTACCAACATTTTCTGGTGCAAGAACCCTGGAAGATGAGGCTAGGGGATCAACTGCTGGATAAAGTCCTTGTTCTGCTAAAGATCTCTCCAGGGCAATAGTTGAATCAAGATGAGCAAAAGTGGAGGATGGAGCAGGATCAGTATAATCATCAGCAGGCACATAAACAGCCTGCACTGAAGTAATTGAACCTTTATTAGTAGAGGTAATCCTTTCCTGTAAGGCTCCCATTTCTGTAGCTAAGGTGGGTTGATAACCTACGGCAGAGGGGATTCTACCAAGTAAAGCTGACACCTCTGAACCTGCTTGAGAAAACCTAAAAATGTTGTCAATAAATAAAAGCACATCTTTACCTTGTTCATCCCTAAAGTATTCTGCCATAGTTAGTCCTGTTAGAGCTACCCGGAGTCTGGCCCCAGGTGGCTCATTCATTTGTCCAAACACCATGGCTGTTTTATCAATAACTTTAGAGGCCACCATTTCATGGTATAAATCATTTCCTTCCCTGGTTCTCTCACCCACACCGGTAAAAACAGAATAACCTCCATGTTCGGCAGCAATATTTCTGATTAACTCCTGAATTAAAACTGTTTTACCGACTCCAGCCCCACCAAATAGTCCCACTTTTCCACCTTTTACAAATGGGGCTATTAAATCAATTACTTTAATTCCCGTTTCAAAAATTTCAGAAGATGTTTGTTGTTCGGAAAAAGTGGGGGCTAGACGGTGAATTGGCAGCTTCTTTTTCCCGACACTACCATCTTTTTCGTCAACTCCGGTTAAACCGGAGTCAATAGTTTGACCCAACACATTAAATAATCTGCCCAAAACTTCATCCCCAACTGGCACAGAAATTGGAGCATCACTGTCTTGTGCTTCCATGCCTCTTTTTAACCCATCAGTAGGAGACATAGCCACACATCTAACTTGTCCCTCACCTAAATGTTGCTGAACTTCTAGGACAGTAGTAGATTTGCCATTTTTAATCTCAATGGCGTTATATAACGCGGGAACCTGACCTTCTTTAAACTGAAGATCTACAACCGGTCCAATAATTTGAATAATTTTTCCTATGTTCATTCTAATGCTGCTCCTGCTGATGTAATTTCCAAAAGCTCTCTGGTGACTAACTCTTGGCGCACCTGATTATATGTTAAAGTTAAATCTGCCACAAGATCAGAAGCACTATCAGTAGCATTTTTCATGGCCACCATCCTGGCTGAATGTTCTGAAGCCTTTGCCTCCAGGAGCGATTGATAAATTTTAGTTTCTACCAAATGAGTTAGAGCAAAGTCCAGCACAATATCAGCACTTGGCTCGAATAACAGTTCACTAGACGAAGCGACAAGAGACGAGTCAACGAGTGACGAGCTATCGATTGGTAAAATTTTAACTAACTTCACTTCTTGGGTAAGAGTGGAAATAAAATGAGGGTAGAGTAGGTAGACAGCATTTACTTCTCCCTTCAGATATGCTTGAATAACAAAGTTTTTAATTTTAATAGCACTACTGACTGTTATCTGTTCCATACTTTCAAAATCTGCCTCCAGCTTTTTACTGGTTCTGACCACAAAATCTCTCCCTTTTTTACCAAAAGCATAAAAAGTAAGCTCTTTACCTTTAAATTCTTCACTTTCCAACCTAGTAATCAGTCTAAATAAATTAGCATTTAAGGCTCCACAAAGCCCTTTATCAGAAGATAATAAAATAATCCCAATTTTATTACCCAAACCATTTTGGGAAAGCAGGGGATGAAGGCCGGAATCTACTTGTCCAACTAATTTAGATAACATACAACTCACAGCCACATCATAAGGACGAGAAGAAAGTGCCTGATTTTGAGCCCTTCTCATTTTAGTAGCAGAGACCATTTGCATGGCGCGAGTTATTTGACTGGTGTTTTTAATAGACTTTATTCTTCTCCGAAGTTCTTTAGTACTAGCCATAATGTTACAAAGCTATTAAGGTATCAATTTTGATAGCTTTGTTACCTCCTTTAATTTGTTCTACTTCATCTAACATTTGCTTTAAGATTGCAGGGCTTTTGGCAGGGGCCACTACCACAATATAAAAAGGGGAGATGTGATGGTGAAAGGCAATATCCAAAGCAATTTTACCCTCTTTAATAGCTTGTTCAGGCTTATCAATAATATCCCTACTTAAAACAAATCCGGCTGGTAAACCTTCAACTTGGGATGGATCAAAATCTAGGGCTGTGTAGTATAAAATACAGGCAATATGCTGGTGAGCTGGTCTTTGTAGTTGATCTTCTGTAATCAGTCCTTTAAATGGTATTCCCGCCTCTCGAGCAATTTGGCTAATTTTTTCTGCTCCAGATTGATCTATTCCACCAGAGGCTAAAGCAGCTGCCCCACAACCCTGGTGGGCATAAATTCCCTCAATTTCAGCTTGGTGATTTTTTAGGGTTGCCACAATATCTGGGTCTAAAATACCTGATCCAGCCCGGCGTTTACCCCCAGGAGTCCCTTCATCCATACAGCGAATACAGTGATCAGCTAAATGAAAAGCTTTTTGGGCTCCAGGTAGACTGTAAAAAAATTCCTGGAAAGTTTTTGTTTTAGCGATTGGTATTGGTAAATAAGTTTGCGTTATCATTTGAAATCTTTAACAAATTTTTGAGTAATTTTTTCCAAATTTGCTGTTAATTTTTCATCCATTTCTTTTTTATCGGCAATTTCTGACAACAATTTTTTCTCTTTTAATTTCAAATGGGACAAATATCTCTCTTCAAATTCTTTGATTTTTTCCACTGGTATTTCATCTAAAAATCCTTGAGTAGCTGCCCACAAAATCACAATTTGTTCCTCCACTGGTACTGGTTGATAGGGGGGTTGTTTTAAAATTTCAGTTACTTTTTTACCTCTTTCAATCTGAGATTTGGTGGAAACATCCAAATCTGAAGAAAATTGAGCAAAAGCAGCTAGCTCTCTAAATTGAGCCAAGTCTAATCTTAATTTTCCAGCTACTGCTTTCATAGCTTTAATTTGGGCTGATCCTCCCACTCGGGAAACTGATAATCCCACATTTAAAGCAGGTCTAACACCTGAATAGAACAAATCTGGCTCCAAATAAATTTGCCCATCGGTAATAGAAATTACATTGGTGGGAATATAGGCAGATACATCTCCAGCTTGGGTTTCAATAATTGGCAGGGCAGTCAATGATCCACCCCCGAATTTTTCATCCAATCTGGCAGCTCGCTCCAACAACCTGGAGTGAAGGTAAAAAACATCACCCGGATAAGCCTCACGGCCGGAAGGACGCCTAAGCAGTAGTGAAACTTGGCGGTAAGCCCAAGCAAGTTTGGATAAATCATCATAAACTACTAGAGCATCTTTGCCCTGATCCATAAAATATTCACCAATGGCAGCTCCAGAGTAGGGAGCAAGATACTGCATTGGAGCAGAATCTGATGCCCCAGCTGATATCACAATGGTATGATCCATTGCCCCGTGCTCTTCCAGTTTTGCTACAATCTGGGCAATTTTAGACACCTTTTGGCCGATAGCCACATAAATACAGACTACATTTTTACCTTTTTGGTTAATGATGGTATCTACTGTAATAGTGGTTTTACCTGTGTTTCTATCACCAATAATCAGCTCCCGTTGCCCCCGTCCAATTGGAATCATAGCATCGATAGCTTTAATTCCAGTTTGTAGTGGGACTGACACACTTTTTCTGGCAATGACCCCTGGTGCTACTTTTTCCACTGGATAGAATAATTTAGTTTTAATGGGGCCTTTACCATCAATTGGATTACCTAAAGCATCAATCACTCTTCCCAAAAGCTCCTCACCAACTGGTATTTGTAATAGTTTTCCAGTGGTTTTGACTTTATCACCCTCTTTAACCTTGGTAAAATCACCCAAAATCATGGCTCCAACGTTGTACTGTTCCAAGTTTAGAGCCAAACCCACCGCTCCACTTTCAAACAAGATTAACTCTGAAGACTGCACGTCAGACAATCCTTCAATTCTGGCGATGCCATCTCCCACCTCAACCACCACTCCAACATTTTCTTTGGCAGCCGAGGTCTTTAAATTTTTAATTTCTTTTTCGACCAAATCTATTATATCAGCCATAAATTACTCCTTTAAGTTGTTTAATTTTTTGATCAATAGTGTCATCAAAAACCATATCACCCAACCTTACTTTCAAACCCCCAAGCAATTGTTTATTTAAAGTGGTTTGGACGCTACTAACTGTGTGGTAGTTTTTAAAAGATTTGGTAATTTGATTAATTTGGACTTTTGATAAAGGTGTAGAGGTTTCAATTTCCAGTATTGATTTTTGCAGATCTCTTTTTAAACCAGTTTTATAAAAAGTTAGGGTAGCAATGGCTTTGGGTAAAGGCAGATTTTTTAAAGCTTTAATATAAAGCCTCACTTTTTTCTCTACCACTTGACCAGATGGAGCAAAACTTTCTTCAACCAATTTATCAACTGTTTTTCTTAACTGTTTATTTATTTTCATGATAATCCTTTGACTGATTTTTCAATCAAGTTTTTTCTATCCTTGTCTGTGACAGCCCGACCGACTACTTTTTCTAAAGAGGTAACAACCAGTTCTGCCAGTCCCGCTCTCGTCTCCCTTTCCATTTTTGTCCTTTCAAGTTCTAGAGCAATTTTTGATTTTTCGACTAACCTTTCAATTTCCTGCTGGGCGGAAATTTTAGCATCAGCCATAATTTGGCTGGCTCCTTTACCAGCCTCATCAATAATAACTTTTGCTTCTTGTCTGGCATCCGCTAATCTTTTCTCCCGATCTTCCTCGGTTTTTTGTAATTTTTCCTCAATTGCTTGAGCATTTTTTAAACTATCGGCAATTTTTTGTTTTCTTTCTTCTAAAACCTTCAAAATTGGTTTATATAAAAACTTTTTAAGGATGAGAAGGAGTAACAGGAAATTCACTACCTGCGCGATAAGTAATATTGGTTTAACTCCAAAATCCGTTAAAAAATTCATTTTATTTATAAGTTTACGTTATTTGGTAAATGCGATAACCAAAGCGTAAATGGCAATAGCCTCGGCAAAGGCCATGCCTAAAAGCATTGGAGGCAAAATTTTGTTGGATGCATCAGGATTTCTCCCAATTGCTTCCACAGCTTTCATGCCAATAAAACCAATGCCCAAACCAGGCCCTAAAGCCCCTAAACCGATTGCTAAAGCTGACGGTAAATGTTCCATGATCCTCCTTTCTTAATCAGTATGCTTTTCTGCTAAAAGCACCATAAAAACAAGCGTCAGCATCATAAATACTGCCGCCTGCACAAAACCAACGATTATTTCCAAGAAATAAAAGGGGAGAGGTACAACAAAAGCAAAGATGCTTGCAATCGTTGCTAAAACTATTTCTCCAGCAAGTATGTTACCAAAAAGTCGGAAAGAAAGCGAGATGATTTTTGTAAATTCAGAAACTACCTCTAACATCCCCACAAAGAAAAAAATGGGGTTTAAGCTAACCCACTTCTTAATGTAACCCCAAAGGCCAAGGTAACGAAGAGCCAAGATGTGCGTTACGAAAACTGAAATTAAAGCCAGAGCCAAAGTGGTATTTAAATCGGCATTAATTGATCTGAAAATGGGGACAAATATTTTTTCTCCCCCATGGTTTTCAAAAAAACCAATTGTGCCAAATCCAGGCAACAGTCCCAACCAGTTGGCAGTAATAATAAACAGAAAAAAAGTCATGATAATGGGAAAGATTACTTTAGCTTTAGATTGGGCCAGATCAGAGGTAATTTGGTAGCCACCCTCAATTACCAGCTCAAAAAAGTTTTGCAAACCAGAGGGGACTAGGTTTATTTTTTTAGTAGATAAAATGGCAAGAGTGGTTAAAAGTAGGGTAGCAACCCAAGTAATAAGTAAAGTATTGGTAACTGGTAATTTACCAATATGTCCAATTGTTTCTGCAGCAAGTGTAATTTCCATTAATTTTTTGCCCCAACGCTCAATTTTACCCCAAACTCTTTCAAAACGTCAATTCAATTCAAAATTTGGTTTTAGTTTTCTGGATCAATAAGGAAATTAAAAAGGGTCGGATCATCAACCATGCTTTCTTCCACAAAAGATTGGTAACTTAAATTAGGATTGGTTTTAGAAAAATAATTCAAGATAAAATCAGTATCACAAAATGGATGTAGCTCACCTGATAAATAGTATGGATATGATGAATACGGATACATTTCACCTTCCCACACTCGGTGTGGGAACACGACCTATGTGGAAATATTGTGATCTAAGAGGAGATTAGGATATAATCCAATTATGAATAGTGAAGATAGATTTAAACTAATTACCAGGAATTTAGAAGAAGTTTTAACAGAAGATGAGTTAAAAGCTTTAAT
>CAZZHC010000006.1:0-27643 GCA_964653745.1 uncultured Gammaproteobacteria bacterium | reverse complement strand
TTTCCCCTATTAAAATTGCTCCTGGATATATTTTTAGGGCCTGATCTAAATTTAGTTCATTAACTATTATTAACTTCTTTGGAGATTTAGATAAAATGAGTGGCATATTGGTGGTAGCAGCATAAATATCTACCACTATCACCTCTCCATTTAATTTCTTTGATAATTCAAAAAACCAAACCAGTTTAACATCCATTGATATTGGAATTTATTATTTTATCCGTGTTTAATTTTAAGATAAAGAATAGTTAAGGTAAACACTTGAAATATTGCATTTGTGATAATTATTGCAAAGGAGTGTGTGAGAAAGCCAAAAATTATCCAAAGAAAAATCCCTATATTTTGGATCACATACATTGGCAAAGAAATATCATTTGTTTGTCTAGTTTTTAAAATCTTTAGAATTTGGGGTAAAGAAGCTAAAATCACAAGACCCCCTGCAACTAATCCCAAGATTTGTATAAACATATTAGATAAAGTAATTATATCAAAAGTCCTAATCTTACTAATCTAAAAACTACTTTCATACTTCCACCCCTGGAGTAGAAACTTTTTACTTATAAAATTATTCTTTTCTATAACCAAGTATTAAATATTCAGAATTTTTAAACCTTGTATAGTCTGGATATTTTTCTATAAACTCCTGTGTAAAGGGTGGATATTCTTCTAATTGTAGTTTTAACTTATATTTTTGTGCTAACGCATTGTATTTGTCTACTGTCCTAATATATATTGGTACATCAATAGTACTTTGGAAACGCAATTTTACTTTTGTTGGATTATTAGCAGAATCATAATACAGATATCTGTTATTTTTTATACTTTCTTTTACAAAATCGGGATTATACACAGCGAAAATAATTAATCCATTTGTTACCAACGCTTGCGATAAAGCGCTAATAGTTTTTTCGATATCTTCAATAAATTGTAAAGTCATAACGGAGGTGATAATATCAAATGGTTTTATTTTCTGAAGTAAGTCTACATCACCTGCACAGAATGTAATTTGTTTTCCATATGCTCTTTGAGCCACACGAATCATTTCCTTTGATGAATCTATTCCAATTACTGTAAATCCTAATTGAAAAAGTTGATGTGCAAAACTACCACCTCCACACCCGTAATCAAGGGCTTTTTTGTGCTTAGTATTTGGCAAATATGTACTAATAAATTTGAGGAAAACAGGCCAAGCTATATAAATATTATCTGCTACACGACTTGGTATTTTTTCTGTAGTTTTACTAGTATTAAAGTAATCACTTAATAAGTCCCAAGGGTTGTTTGATTTCATGTCAAAAGTATATCAAAAATTCCTATATCGTACCTTTGGCATAGCTCATTTGCGGACATTGATTAACTAGGTTGGAAATTATCATCTAGGATATTGTTAGAACAATAAGCAAAATGACAACCATAATTATTATCAAGTAAGTTGGTAATTTATAATACTCAATACCTTCAGCATGCCAGTGTTTATTGAGAATAACAGAGCTCACCCATAGTTCATCAATTACAAGACCTAACCCAAAACCATATAAAATTGATAGGGCAGTCTTCGAAATTACAAACTGGTTAGTTATACTTAAATATCCGGCAATTATTAATATAATTAAACCACTAGTTAAATGGTGAACTTCAAATGATTTTAGATGAGGTCTAACTTGCTTCAACCTGTTTGTTTTATCGAGAATAAAAATAATCGACCTAGAGATAAAAATTGACGCTAAAAATGAAATCAAAACTATTAATCTCGGGTCATTCATAGGAAAAGTATACCAAATCCAAATTTCCTAGTCCCATTAAGGCTAGCTGGCTTTGGTTGACTATGTGGGAACTTTTTATATGTGGATTGTTTTGGACAACTGGCTTTATACCTCAATACCAAACTTTTTAAGTTCCTCTTTAGTTACAGTTCCATCTAGTTGTGGTTTGACAGGTGTGCCGTCAGAATCAAACATAACTTGGGTCCCAAATTTTTGTTTAAGTTGATTTAAGGGAACACCTTTGTCTAGTTGTTCCCGAACCATCAACCGATCTGTTGCTTGGGGAATTAGAGAGTTTTGAGGAGGTAATCCTAATTCTACTGCTTCAGTTGCCAGTTCTAATGCCTGTTGATAATCTTTTACTGTATCCCCATGTTGAAAGATAAATGCCAACATATTCAACTCCTCTGGATCTAAAATTTCACCCTTAGCCAATATTTCTTTAGCTTCTTCCAATCTTTGCTCATCTTTTTGACGGATTTCTAATCCTTTTGTTGGATCTTTTGAAAAATTTTGTCTATCCTGTTGATCTCCTTCGAATAGTTGTCTAATTTCGCTTGTAGGATTAATTCCTTCTACTTGATCTTCCATTACACAGAAAGTATATCAAATCAAATAAATTATCGTATTGTACATCAGTGCTGTCCACCTCGGAGGTGGATTTGTGCGGATTTGTATTGGCATACTATATAATATCACCTCGTCCTTTAGCACTTACTTCGTTTTGCTGACGGATATAGACTCTATTCGGACTATTTGGATGAACAACCAAGAAAAGTTTTACGTTCTCAATTACTTATAATATACTTTACTCAAAATGACTAAAAAATATTGTATTCTTTTTGCAGGACCTATCGGTAGCTCCAAAACTCCTATAGCACACTATTTAAGCTATAACTTTAATTTACCGATTTTCAGCCACGACACAATCAGAACAGAAGTTGCTGAAGATTTGCTGAATTATGATCAACAAGAATATAAAAAGAGAAAAGATGTACGCCTCAAACATATATTAGAAAGAGGTAAGCCATTTATCTATGATGCAAGTATTGACCGAAGCTGGAAAGAGTTAAAAGAATTACTTTCAAAATATAATTTCAATTGGTTTGTAATTAATATCGACTTAAGTAAAGAGTTTTTGGTAAATCTTTGTAAGATCAAAGGATACAATGAAACACTTGAAAGGATTGATAGCCTCATAGAAGATCACAAAAATTTTCTCTCTCGTTATTCTCGTGAACCTAACATCAATATAACTGATCAAAGCTTCCCCAAAAGATTAGAGTTGGTAAGTAATCAATTTTCCCGATGGCTTGACCAGATTTAGGTTCGAATCCCGTTACTGTCCACCCTATCCACTATCCACCTGTCCATGTCCACCTCGGAGGTGGATTTGTATTGACACCTAAGGATGTTTTAATTACCTCAAGGCTAAATTAATTTTCTTTTAAGATCACTCAACTGAAACTTTTCATCTTAAATTATGATAAAATTAGCCTGATATTGCGGGATCGTCTAATGGTAGGACAACAGGCTCTGAACCTGTTTATCTAGGTCCGAATCCTAGTCCCGCAGCAAAACGAAGTTTTGCAAGGAACCAGACGAGTTTACGAGATTGAGTCCTGCAACCTATTAGTATTAAAAGTGTATGCCCATTCTCTCATCCATACATGCCACTGCCGCCTAGCTCTTCTGGACCCCAATGTTAACATAGACACTTTCACGGGATGACGGTTGTGACCATCATATCCTTTCTTTGTGTCTTCAATATGTTGCATTTTTAAAGACACAAGCCTTTCGGCTTCACTTATAATCACAGTTTTATCCTCTCAACTCTCAACATATAAAGATTTATATAAAAAATATTAGTTGAAGTCAAATTTAGGGTAAGTAATCCAAAGGATTAAGTGCAACACATCCTATACCTGCCACATTAGCATAGACACTAAAATGTACATGAGGACCAGTTGATCTACCAGTGCTGCCAACCAGTCCAATTAAATCACCTGCCTTCACGGGTTGTCCAATTTGAACATCAAATTGGCTCATATGGCCATATAAGGTTAAAAAATTACTACGCCAATGCCAAATAACTTCATACCAACCATAAGACCAACCTAATTTTTGCATATCAACTACAATACCATCGGCTGCTGCATAAAGTGGGGTACCATAAGGGGGAGCAATATCAATACCATCATGATCCTTACTGAAGTAAGAAAAAATTGCTCCAGTTGTTGGCCATTTAAATTGTATACTTGGTTCTTGTGTAATATTCATCGGGGTCAGCGCTTTACATAACTTCCACTCCCCATCTATCTCCTCTAAAGGCCAATATCCTGGTCCATTTGGTATAGGAGATATATACCTTTGACTTTTTGTCATATCCGGAAGAGGTGGAACAATACCAATTTGACCTTTATACATTTTTTCCAACGCGGGTGTCCGTCTAATTAACTCTGCTATATCAGGTGTTGATATCGGAACAGGGGTAGATGTTTCAGAAACAGCCTGAACCGGGTGCTTTTCAGCACCAATAATACTACAACCTGGTAAAAGTAAAGACAAAGCACCAACCAAAGGAGCTGATCTTTTAAAAACTTCTTTTGGGTTCATCTTAATAAATTAGATGATTATGATACCATAATTTATTTCTTGAGGGATTTGGAGATCTCTGCAATTAATTCTATTTGTTTTTTGATTTGTTTATCCTGTTCATCTAAATGTACTAAAATGCTTTCAATATCCCGATAGCTTGACTGGGTTGTTTTAAATTCCTCTTCTGTCCTAATTTCTGCATGTCTGCTTTGTAAATTTTGCCCCACTAAAATAAGCGGTAGCAGCAGTAGTTGAACAATATTTCCTAAAAATAGTAAAAAGGCAAAAGGATAAGGATCAAATGGTTGTTGGGAAAAATAGCTCTGCCATAACATCCACCCCACCATAAATAAAATAAAAATGTAGACTGCATACATTGTGCCTACAGCTGTAGTTATTGCCAAAGCTAACTTATCTTGTAAATTTAAGCTTTGTTTATGCTTAACATTAATATTTTCTGGTTTGTGACGGAGGGGAAGATAATCCAGTAAGCTGTTTTGCATACTGGATTTAGTATAACAAATTTAACCTTTTTTAAGTACTGGCAAGCCAGTGCGGCTATTTTCCACAACTGTGAAACCTGCCGGGACTGCATCCACTGCCCCTTGACCCGCTACCTTGGCAAAATAATAAATTCTTTGCTGCTTCCCACTCCTCAACCTTACCTCTTTGGAGTGCAGGTAGTACTCTGTACCTTTTGAATTAGTATGTTTGTAAGCCATTTGTAATCCTTTCTATCTTATCCTAATCTTTACCATTAAGATAGTAGCTATAATTTTGTAATAGATGCGTAAGAAAGCCAAAAAGGGTTGAGATTTGAGCCCAGTCCTGATATAATTGGGCCAAGATTTCTCCAATGGCCAAAACTATTCTAGTTGTTGAAGATGATGCCGGACTGCAAAAATATCTCAGAGAGTTACTACTGGATAATGGTTATTCTGTTCAAACCGCTTTGGATGGAATTCAGGCCTTAAACGTTATTCAAAAACTTCCTCCTGATTTAATAGTCCTTGATCTAGCCTTACCAAATATGAGCGGTGAGGCAGTTTGTTTGGAGGTACGCAAAAAATATCCAGAGCTGCGAGTGATAATTTTAACTGCCAAAGATGGAGTAGCTGATATTATTCATGGTCTAGACCTTGGAGCAGATGATTATATGACGAAGCCTTTTTTGGCTGATGAACTACTGGCTCGAATTAAAGCCCGGCTGCGCTACCAAGATGGGGGTAATGCAGTCCTAAAGGTATCTGATTTAGAACTTGATAGCAAAACATTTGAGGTCAAACGCGACCAGAAAAAACTTCAACTTACCCCTCAAGAGTTTAAATTGCTTCAATATTTGATGAGTAATCAAGGACGGATTTTAACCCGGGAAATGATTTTAAATAGAGTCTGGCTCTATTCACCCAATATTGAGACACGAGTAGTTGATGTTTATATGGGATATCTTAGGAAAAAAGTTGATGCTGATTCGAGTAAAAAATTACTGCACTCGGTCCGCGGTTTCGGCTACATGATCAAAGAGTGATTTTTGGCTGGTAGAAATTTTGGCCCGGGGAAGTTGTATTTCCACAATGGTCCCTTTGTCAACTTGTGAACGAACTTTAATTGAACCCCGGTGTTCTTCAACAATATTTTTTGACAAAAACAGCCCAATCCCCATCCCCTCAACTGTATTACTGGCCCCTTTATAAAATCCCTCAAAAATTCTTGGTAAATCTTTTTTATCAATTCCCCTACCCTGATCTTTAACAGTTAAAACAAGTGTGGGAGATTTTAATCTCAACCTAACAATAATCTCTGACCCCAGTTGAGAAAATTTGGCAGAATTATCTAATAAATTAATAATTACTTGCAACAGTTTATCAAAATCACCCACCACCATATCTTGTCCCACACCTAAATTACATTGAAAAACAATTTTGTGATCAGGGTGAGTAAATTGAAAATCTAAAATGGCCCGGCCGATAATTTCTTTAAGAGAATGCTCCCTCCAAGTATATTGGATTTTCCCGGTATTAATTCGGCTGACTTCCAAAAGCTCATTAACCATGTTAGTCAATCTTAATGCTTCCCAAGATAATTCTTTGACCCACCTGCCTACTTGCACATGTTGAGAAATTTCTGGTAGCTTAGTTTGCAACAATTGCACATAACCGCTAATGGTAGTTAGTGGTGTTCTAAATTCATGAGCAGCCATGGAAATAAATAAGTCCCTAGTTTCCAAAGCAGTTTTGGTTTGATCATAAAGTTGAGATTTGGTAATGGCAAGAGAAGCCATTGAACCAAATAATTTAAGAACCTTTAATTCTGTAGCCGAATTTTGTAATTTACGGCAAGAAGTAACAATGAGCACTCCAATTGATTTATTACGGTAAGATAGAGGCACATAAATAATAGTCTGAACGGCAGATTTTTTAATATGGGCGAGTGGAAATAATTTACTTGATTTGGAAACATCAACTATTGCCACTTGCCTACTCTTAAAGACTTGTTCAGCAAAATGTCTTCTTTTAACAGGGAAAGAAACAGGGCTTGAAACATAAACTCGGGCTAATTTCCCTTTTTGTGCCAAGAGGATTGAACCATATTCAGCATCCACCAGCTTGACTGCTTCGCGAACAACAGTGGCATACGTTTCCTTTGGAGTCAGAGGCTCCAACAATTTTAGGCCGGCTTTGTAAATATCCTCGAGAACATGGGTCATAAGTTCAAAAGCCGAAGTTAAGTTGGATTATACCACTTTTGAGGCCATCAATCTATTTATTCTAGCCAAAGTTTCTTCCTCACCAATAATTTTAATGCTTTCAAAAAGAGGTGGAGTAACAAGTTGGCCTGATACTACTACTCTAATTAGTTGGAATAGGTCTCCGGTTTTAATGTTTAAATCTTCTGCTAATTTTCTAAAAGTAGTTTCAAAATCTTGAGCATCCCATGGTTTTGATAAGCTTTCCATGATTTGTAAAATCTTTTCCAAAACAACTTTTTGATCCTCAATTTTAATCTTTTGAAAAACCTCTTTGTCATATTCTGGAGCCTCAAAAATAAAATCAGTCAAAGGGATAAAATCAGACAAAGTAGCAATTCTTTCTTTAATCAAAGGCACCACTGGACCAATTTTTTCTTTAGCTGGATGATCTACTAAAAAATCCTGCAACTTTTTAGTCAGTTCTTCATCGGATAATTTCCTAATATATTCTCCATTCATCCAGGTCAGTTTGGTAATATCAAAAACAGCAGGAGATACATGAACATCTTTTAAATCAAAAACTTTTACCATTTCCTCCAAAGTTAAAATTTCTTTGCCCGTAGGGGGAGTCCAGCCAAGCAGCGCCATATAATTTACAATTGCTTCGGGCAAAAATCCATCCTGTTTATAATCAAGCACCGGTTTGGCCCCATGCCTTTTGGATAATTTTGATCTATCAGTCCCTAAAATCATTGGCACATGACCAAACTTTGGGGGCTCCCAACCAAAAGCTTGATAAATCATCAGATGTTTTGGAGTAGAAGAAATAAACTATGGGCCTCTGATTACATGAGTAATTTGCATTTCGTGATCATCAATAACATTGGCAAAATTATAAGTTGGATAGCCATCTGATTTTAAAAGAACAAAATCTTCTTGGGTTTTATTATCAAAAGAAATATTTTTATTCCCAATTAAATCACACCATGAGGTATTACCTTCTTTATTAGTTTTAAACCTAATTGCCCCCTCATCTTGAAAAGCCAAATCTTTTTTAAGCAGCACTTCTGCATATTTTTTATAAAATTCCAATCTTTCTGATTGTTTAATTGGACCTTCATCCCATTTTAAATTTAACCACTGCAACGCTTGGATAATATTTTCTGTTGCCCCTTCGACAAAACGCTCTCTGTCCGTATCTTCTATCCTAAGTAGGAAAATCCCTTGATTTTTTTTTGCCCATAAATAACTATAAAGAGCAGTCCGAACACTTCCAATGTGTAATTGCCCTGTGGGAGAAGGTGCAAATCTGGTTTTTACTTTATCCATATTGACCACTATTATATGCAATCTTACTGTATAATTAAACTAGCCTGCCATGACTTTAACTCAAGCTGCTACTTTAACTAAAAGAGGTCTTATTATTTTTATTGTTTTTTTGGTTGTTGGTATTTCGTCTTTAATTGGTTACCAGATTTGGCATCAAAGACAACTAGCCAAGTTACCACCCCCTCAACCTAAAGCAGAGATGAAATTTGGACCTTTACCAAAATTAGATTTTCCAACCTCCAATGTTTCATCCTCCAATTTTTCCTATTCTATTGATACTACTACCGGTGGACTACCTAAAGTCCCTCCAATAATCAAAGTCTATTTTATTCCCAAGACTGGTGTTACCTTACTTGCTCCAGCAAGATATCAAAAAATGGCCAACGGCTTAGGTTTTAACAGTGAACCAAAAGTTTTATCATCAACTGATTATCAATTTACTAATGGTAAAGACGGTCTTTTGCAGATTGACCTGGCCACCGGTAATTTCCGCCTAGAAACTCTAGCCACTCCTTCCGCCAAATTAGACAGTCAAACTGACAAAAATGTCCTGATACAAAAATTTAAAAGTTATTTGGCAGATCATAATCTATTGCCAGATGAGTTAAAAAATGGTCGAAGCAATATTAATCTTGATGACGCTACCACTTCTTTATGGCCATCAAATATTGATGATTTACCAATTGTTAATGCCAACTTTGCTGACGGATTAGTCCAAACAACTATAACTATTGGTGATAACAATCAAATAACTTTTAATAAAATTAATTACATTTTTTGGCCAATTGATAAAACCAGCTCTTCAACTTATTTTCTCAAAAGTGCTGATCAGGCCCTGGCTGATTTAAAATCAGGGCTAGGGTTCATCAGTTTAGAACCCCAAAAACCTCAAGTTTCTATTTCTTCAGTTTATTTAGCTTATTTTGAGCAAAACACTTATACTCCATACTTGCAACCAGTGTTTGTTTTTGAGGGTCCAGGCTTTGCTGCTTTAGTTCCTGCTATTAAAATTGGAAATTAGCTTGAACCCAATTTAATAATTTTTCTGTTTCTAAAAATCTGTCATTACTTCCCAACACCACTGTTAAAAATAAATGTCCATCTTTTTCTACCAGTCCAACTAAATTTTCTTTGGCAGCAGGGGTGGTACCAGTTTTAATTCCCATTACTCCCGGGATGTTTAACAATTTATTTAAATTTTTAAGTTCATGAACACTGGTTTTATCAACTGATGCTACTTCCATTTCTTTAGTAGCTACAATTTTTGATAGTTGAGGACTTTCAGTAATTAAAATAGCAATTTTAGACAGATCTAGCGCTGATGAAAAATGATTGGGACTATCAAAGCCAGCTGGGTTATCAAAATGAGTGTTTAAAAGTCCAAGTTGTGCAATTTTATCATTCATCGCTTTAACAAATCCCTCCACTCCACCCGGATAACTCATAGCCAAAGTATAAGCTGCATCATTACCGGAATTTAGTAGTAGTCCATAAAGTAAACTTCTGACAGTTAATTTTTCCCCGGCTTTTAACCCCATGGTTGAACCAGACACTAAAGCATCGCTGGGCACTGTTAAAATATCAGTGGTTTGAAAATACTGACTGGCTACAAGTGCCGTCATAATTTTGGTAGTTGAGGCAATTGGTACTCTCTTGTTAGGATCTTTGACAAATAAAATGGTGTTAGAATTTAAGTCTTCAATTAGAGCAGAGGTTGCTGAAAGCTCCGGTACAGAAAGTCCTAAACTTTGCGGATGTGGATTTGTTTTTTGTACTCCTGCCACCACACTTTGGTTTCCGCTAATGGTTAAAACCTGGTTGGAGGGAATATTTTGAGCAGCAATTTTAGTTTGGGTAAAATTTAGAGCATGGGGTAACCCCAAAAGGAGCGCAATTGATAATAGTAAAAAGCCCGATGCATATAAAATGGGTTTCATGACTTTAAGGTGGAGAGTCTTACATCAACCCGTTCCATATCTCTGGGGAAAAGCGTTGCCTCTCTAATATTAGCTAATCCCAAAATGCCTTGGGTAATTCTTTCTGAACCAAATGAGAAACCACCTTCAGGGGGTATGCCAAACTTAAAAGCTTGTAAGTAAAGTTCACTTTTTTTAAGATCAACTCCTCTTTCTTTAGCTTTTTCAACAAGTAAATCTAGGTCATGAATTCTTTGCCCACCGGTTAACCACTCTACACCCCGACCAATTAAATCAAAACTCAAAGTATAACCCGGATCATCTGGATCTTCATATGTGTAAAATGGTCTTTTTGAAACTGGATAATGAGTTACAAAAACCAACTCTGAACCTTTTTCTTCCAATGCCCATCGGCAAATTTCTCTTTCATCTTCCGGTTCTAAATCTGGCTCTTTCCTGTTATCACGACCAGTGCGTTTAAAAATAATTTCTTGTGCTTCTCGCAATTTAATGCGAGGAGTTTTTTCTGACACTTTTGGCAGTGTTGCGGCGTACATTTTTAATTGTTCTTGGTTGTCTTTTTCAACCCGAGCAAATATTGATTTAATTACATATTCTGCTGTGTCCATCACATCTTCCCACGAATCAATAAAACCCATTTCAGCATCTAAAGTTGTTGCTTCAGTTAGGTGTCTTGTGGTAACTGATGGTTCAGCCCTTAATGTTTTATTAACAGTAAATACTCTTTCAAACACCCCCACTAAAATTTGTTTATAAAATTGAGGACTTTGAGCAAGATAAACTTTGTAATCAAAATATTTGACTTCAAAAACTTCAGCTCCACCTTCAGCAGTTTGGGGAATAATAACCGGGGCCTGAAATTCAGTAAAATCTTTTTTCTTAAGTGATTCCCGGAAAGCATCAATTAATGTTTCTTGAACTTTAAAAATGGCTTTAATTTTGGGATGACGAAGAGTTAAGGCCCTAAAGTCCAACAGTGTTGGTAACTGTAAATCTAAATCTTTTCCGCCCATGTCAAAAGGCAGTTCTGCTGCTTTGGACAAGACTTCAATGTTTGAAGTCTTGATTTCAATGGTACCGGTTGATAAGTTGGGGTTTACTAAATTATCGGGTCTTTTGTTAACCTGTCCCTCAATACATACAACATCTTGTGGGGACAAATTTGATGCTTTTTCTCCATCTGCTACTATTTGAATTAGCCCGGTTCTATCCAAAACATCCAAAAAAACAATCTTGCCATGATCACGTCTGGTTTGAATAAAACCACAAATTTGAACATTTTGTCCAACTTTTTCGTTGCAACCGGAGATTAAAGTCCTTAACATATGGATTGATCATAACAGCTAGGTTGATCCTTGACAAGCTTTTTTAATTTTATTTTTGGCCAAAGAAGTTACCACAAAGTTTAGCCAATCCCGGCTGGGTTTTTTCTTCTGGTCCTTAGATAAAGAAAGTTCCACCACATCACCATTTTAACTTTGTGTCCAAAGAAATCACTTTCCCATTTATTTTTACTCCGGTGACTAAATTACCCATATTGGTATGAACTAAATAGGCAAAATCAATTGGAGTGGCACCATTTGGTAAATCTTTTACATCACCTTTGGGAGTAAAACAAAAAATTCTTTGTCCAAACAAATCAGTTTTGACTGTTTTTAAAAATTCATTATTGTCAGTCACTTCTTTTTGCCACATAGCTAAATTTTTAACCCACTCTAGTTTTTCAGCACTGGTAGCAAACCCCTGACTAATCTTTTCATCAGATTTTTCTTTCTCTTTTTGCTCTGAATAGTTCCAATGAGCTGCCAGTCCATATTCTGCCTTATCATGCATCTCCCTGGTTCTAATTTGAATTTCAAATACTAAATCATTAGGGCCAAAAACCCTAGTATGAATTGACTGATAACCATTGGGTTTAGGATGAGCAATATAATCAGAAACTGGCTCCGGAAATGACCGGAAAAGTTTGTGCACTAAATCCAAAACTTGATAACATGCTTCAGTACTTTCAACAATAATCCGCAGTGCTATTAAATCATGAATTTTATTTAAATCTTTATTAATTTCTGGGCGGGTTAACTTAGTGTAAAGAGAATAGATATGTTTTACTCTGCTTTGCAGCTCTGCGTTAATCCCATTCTTTTTTAAAGATAAAGTAATCTCTCCTTTAATTTTTAACAAAACTTTTCCTAATTTTTCCAAATCATTTTTAACATAGCTTTCAACCCATTTATATTCTTTGGGATAAAGATGCATAAAAGCCAAATCCTGCATCTGACCTCGCATCTCCCCCATTCCCAACCTTTCTGCCAAAGGAGCAAAAATATCCAAAGCTTTTTGGGCAACTTCTTTTCTCTTCTCTTCATCAACGTATTGCAGGGTTGTTAAATTGTCCAAAATATCTGCTAATTTAATTAGCACTACCCGCAAATCTTTAGCCAATACCAAAAACATTTTTCTTAAATTTTCAGCAAACTCATCCCCCATTTTTTCCTTGGGCCTGATTACCCTTAAACTTTCAAAGGCTTCCATCATTGAAGCAATTTCCTCACCAAATTCTTTTTTAATATCTAAAACTGTGGCTGCCCCTTCATGGATACTGTGATGTAAAACTGCCACTGCTAAAGTTTGGGGGTCAGTAATTTTAAATTTAATTAGGTCTTCTGCCACCCTTTTGCAGTGATCAACCACATCTTCACCGGATAATCTTTTTTTACCAGCCAAAGACAGTCTGGCAAAGCCTAATGCTTTTTGAACAACAGGATTTTCCAAAGATCTCATACTAAATCAGTATTGTACATCTAAAACTTTAAGTTGTATTTTTTCATTACCATCAAAATCATCAATATCCAAATAATAAGCCAAATCAACTATTTCTTTTGCTGACAGTTCATCAATTAAATTACCCATCCCAAAAGCAATAAAATTTACTCCATTTGTTCTTCCTTTTAAATGCTGACCTCCTCCCACAGTTTTTAAATCTGATAATTTTACGCCCAAACTTGCCAAAATTGGCTTTAAGTTACTTACCCCGGTTGGTTCAAATTTAGTCAGATCATAAGCTGCCGCTAAAGACAGCTGATCAGTTTTTACAACCGCCTCAATCACTAATTTATCAGTCTGGTCCATTTTCATCCCATCACAAATTTGGGCCAATTTTGTTTTAAAAAGTCCAATTTTTTCAGTAGTAATAGTAAAACCGGCAGCGCCTGGGTGTCCCCCCACATCCACTAAAATTTCAGAACATTGCCTGATAGTTTCAACAATATTTAAACCATTAATAGACCTGGCTGAACCTTTAGAAAATTCTTCACCCTTGGAAATTACAATTGTTGGCAAATTGTATTCTTCTCTAATTTTACCTGCAATAAGTCCTGTAATACCCGGTATCCAAGTTTCTGATTCTAAGACCATAATATTTTTGTTATTTCCTTTAGCCAAACTTCTAGCCAACATCAACCCTTCTTCCACCAATTGTTTCCTTTGATCATTGGTATCTCCCAACATATTGACCAAATCTCTGGCCTTGGCTGCATCTTTGGTACAAAGTAAACGGAGGGTATCCAAACTATGTTCTAATCTGCCTTTCGCATTTAATCTCGGTCCTAAAACATGGCCAATATGATAAGCATTAATTTTCCCTTTTTGCAGCTGGGCTTGTTTCATTAAGGCAAGTAAGCCCACTTTTTTAGTTTGATTTAACTTCTCAAGACCAATTTTAGTCAGAGCTCTATTTACCCCTATCATTGGCATCATGTCACAAACTGCGGCAATTGCTACCAAGTCCAACAAATCATCGGCAATACTCTCATCAATTAACTGTCTAACCAAACACCAGGAAACGGCTGCGCCGCACATTGCAGTGGAGTGAACAATTGCCAAAGCTTTGGGTAAAGTTTCTTTAGGTAAATGATGATCGGTAATAATTAAATCCAAACCCAATTTTTCTGCCTCTTGGGCTGCTTCCAAGGCAGCAATCCCATTATCAACAGTAATAACTAGCTTTGCTCCTTTTTCTTTAGCTACTTCTAAACCCACCCTGGACAGTCCGTAACCCTCTTTTTCCCGATGAGGTATGTAGGGTAAAACTTTGGCACCGGCCGCAGTTAACCCTAAATACATTACAGCTGTGGCACAAAGCCCATCAGCATCATAATCCCCATAAACTAAAATCAGTTCCTGATGTTTTATGGCTCCAAGGACTCTCCCCAGAGCCTTGTTGATCCCTGGAATTTCTAGATCTTTTTTAAAATCAGAAAGTTTAGGATTAAAAAATTTTTCTTGATCAGATTTAGTTTTAAGATCTCTATTGAAAAGCAATTGTTCAATTAAATTATCAGAAAAATGTGGCTTTATTTCCCATTTTTTGCCCATGACTTGGAGATTGTACCACAACTATTAGAGTATAATGAGGTGATGAAATTATTAAGTTCTAGATATCTTCCTTTAGTATTTTTTGTAGTTTTATTTATCTTGATTTACCTAATTAGTAGATTTATTCCTGCAGAAAATATTCGTCTTTTTGTTCAAAACTCTGGCCCATTTGCACCACTACTAATAATTTTATCATTGATTTTTACATCAGTTATTGCTCCTTTGGGCGGCACACCCTTTTTATTCGTTGGTTTTTATCTCTACGGCAGCAATGTTATTTTTCTTTGGGTTATTGCGGCTTTTACCTCCTCAATTATCAATTTTTGGATCGCTAAAATTTGGGGGAGATCTTTGGTAGAAAAATTAGCCGGAAAATCTTCTATTGAAAAGGTTGATAAATTAATTGCAAGTTATAGTTTACAAACACTGTTTATTTTCCGAATTTTGTTAATTGGTTTACACGATGTTGTTTCATATGCGGCGGGACTCACTCGCATGAAATTCCGTGATTATGTAGTTGTATCTAGTTTAGGAATAGTTCCCGGTACAATTATTTGGTATATTGCAGCCTCTCAAATTAATAGTCCAGTAGCTTTTACCGGATTAAATTTTATTTTAATTTATACTTTTGCGGGCATTTTTCTCATTGGAGTAATACTACGAAAAAAATTTAAGAAGTAGCCCTATCCACACCTTGCTGCAACATAAACCAAGAAGTACAATTGCAATATCTATGCACTATAACTTACCAAAAGAAGTTATTACTATCTTAAATAAATTTAGTGGGGCCGGTTATCAAATTTATATTGTCGGTGGGGCAGTCCGTGATTTAATTTTGGGGCGGGAAGTCAAAGATTGGGATTTTACCACTGATGCCAAACCGGAAGACATTTTAAAACTTTTTCCTGATGGTTTTTATGATAACAAATTTGGCACAGTTGGGGTGCCAGCACGAGCGGGTGACGTTTATGAAATAACCACTATGAGGAAGGAGGGCGTGTACCAAGACTTCCGCCATCCTACTGAAGTTGCTTGGACTAATAAAATTGAGGAGGATTTAGCCCGCCGGGATTTTACTATCAATGCAATCGCATTAAGTATCTCTTCGTCTGTCATTGCGAGTGAAACGAAGCAATCTAGTTTAAAGATTGCCGCGTCGTCCACGACTAAAGTCGGGACTCCTCGCGATGACGAATATATTTTAGTTGATCCCTACCAAGGCCAAGAAGACATCAAAGCTAAAATAGTCAAAGCCGTTGGAGACCCCAATCAAAGATTTAAAGAAGATGCTCTCCGTTTAATGAGAGCTATCAGAATTGCAACACAGTTGGAATTTGATATAGAAAATAATACTTTTGAGGCTATCAAAAAAAATGCCAATTTAATCCAAGAAGTAGCCAACGAAAGAACCCGCGATGAGCTGTTTAAACTTCTTGCATCCACGTATCCATACATAGGTATAGTTAAACTACGGGAGGTGGGGATACTACAAATTATTTTACCGGAGTTGGAAAAATGTTTTGGGGTAGTTCAAGAAGGACCAAAACATGCCCGTGTTTATGATATTGGTGAACACTCTCTCCTTGCTTTAAAAGAAATCCCATTAAAAGATCCACTCGTAAGGCTGGCAGCCCTATTACACGATATCGGGAAACCAGATACCGTTAAAGTTGAAAAAAGTGGTAATGTTACTTTTTATAATCATGATTTAGTCGGTGGGAAATTAATCCTACAAGTTGCCAAACGCTTCAATTTATCCAAAAATCAAACTGATAAATTATACCGCCTGGTCCGTTGGCATTTATTTACAGTTGATGAAAATCAAACTGATTCTGCCATTAGGCGTTTTATTAAAAATGTTGGGCTGGAAAATATTGAGGATATGATGGCACTGCGGGTTGGAGATAGACTTGGTGGTGGAACAGAAAAAGCCATTTCTTGGAGGATGGAAAAGTTTAAAAATAGGATTGATGAAGTTTTACAAAAACCTTTTTCTATAACTGATTTAAAAGTTGATGGTAAGGATGTAATGAAAGTACTTAACATTGAACCAGGTCCAAAAGTGGGAGAAATTTTAAATAAACTTTTTGAAGCAGTCCTAGAAGATGCTTCCAAAAATAACAGAGAATACCTTTTGGAAAAAATTAAATCAGTGGCCTAGTTTTTCTTCCCAGACTACCAACAGTGCTGTAGCATTAAAAATAGAAGAATAAGTTCCTGAAATAATTCCAACAAGTAACGCTACCACAAACCATCTAATTGTTTCCCCGCCAAATAAAAGTAGTGCCAAAAGTACAAAAACTACTGTCAGTGATGTATTTAAAGATCTGGCCAGTGTTTGAGCAATAGAAATATTGGCTACTTGGGTAAAACTTTTTGATAAATGTTTGGGCAAATTTTCTCTAATTCTATCAAACACCACAATAGTATCATGGACTGAAAAACCAATGATGGTAAGTAAGGCTGTCACAAACAATACATCTATTTCCACTCCCCAAAAATGTCCCAAAATAGAAAATACTCCCACTACCAACAACACATCATGCAAAAGTGCTGCCACTGCTGTAACCCCAAATCTCCAAGGTGAAGCAGGTCTGGGAACTTTTCTAAAAGCCAAAGCCAGATATAGCACAATCATCACCGAGGCCACCACTACTGCAATAAAAGCCTTTTTGGTAGTTTCTGACCCAATAATTGGTCCCACATTTTCTACCCTAACATCTTGAACTTTACCAAATTTATCCTGTAACTGACTTTTAATTTGGGTAATGGTTTTTTCTCCAACTGGCTTGGTTTTAATAATGTAGGAATTTTGTCCAGAGGTAGTAACACTGGAAACTTCTACTCCATTTTGGGTAAATGTTTGTTTAATAACTTCAAAATCTACTGGTTTCTCAAATTCATATTCCAGTTGTGCTCCCCCCACAAAATCTATCCCCAGTCTTAATCTATAAAAGGCTAGTGAGACCAAACCCGGTAAAATAATCACCAGGGATAAAATAAAAAACCACCATTTTTTATCCATTAACTTAGTCATTTTTGAGGGTTTACCCGCCTCTGGTGGGCCTCCTTTAAATCTTCATGCAACTCTTCTTTTAATTTTTTCACTGCTTTGGTGATCTCCCCTTCAATCCCATCAATTTTATCTGTTAAAAATTCCATCAACTGCCTATTTTCTGGATCTTCTTGTAATTTATGCAAAAATACCTTTTTATCAGTGTCTGATAATTTTGACAAAATTAAATCCAAAATTGTGTGGTGCAGGGTTGAATCAACCAGGGCAGACAGGTGGATTTTTTGCTCATCTGTTAAGTTAAGTTCATCAAGTTTAACTAAAATTTCTTCTATTTCAATAATGTCAGAATAAAAATATTTCATTATATTTAATTAACGTTTGGCCAATTTTTGGTTATCCTCTTTAGGGGTAATTGGTCCTAAAGGTATTCTACCCTCTGGATCATCAATAAAAAAGTACAATACCGGGCCCTTGCGAGGTCCACCAGCCAGGCCCACTGCTTGCATCACCTCTGGTGATCCACCCAAATGTTTACCAGTCCACTCGGCTGGCCCAGCATCACCAACTACTGCAACCACACTTTGACCTGTTTTGGGATTTACTACCAACATTTTCCGAAATCTAAAAAAGTCCCGGTATTTGGCAACATTTTCAGCAAAGCCTGGAGCTAAAAAAGTTTGGACTGCTAGATAATATTTTTCCTTTTCTTTATCTTGAGAAGTAAAGGCTCCCTCTGATGGAGCAAAATATCCCCAAGCCCCCAAACCCGGAGCAATTCCTGCTGGACCATACATAGCCCAATCAGAAGTATTATCAGCATGTTTGTATAAATTATCTCCCGGGTAACGGTATAGATGTTGCTCCCCCCCGATTAAACCATAAGAACGATTGAGTCTAACCCCGCCAATCTCGCTTCTGACTGACACATTAAATTTATCTGACAAAAGTTTAGTAATCTGATCTTCATTTTCAGGTGCCAATTTTTGGACTTCTTTGGGCACAACATTATCTAAACTTTGAGCCAGTAATGCATTTTGATCAACCTCTTTTTTGATACTATTATCTGCCAAAATTTGATGGCCGGACAAAGAACCGCTAACAGTTGGGGAAGAAAGCAGCATGAGTCCTCCTAATCCACCTAAAGTCACATTACGGATAGCCTCTTTGTGAGTAGATAAAAATTTTTCACTGGCTGCCCGATGCTTGGCTACCCATTTTTTTCTTAAATGCTCATAAGCTGGATGTTTACTGGTAAATTTCATCTTTTAAATTGTGGCAAAAGTCTCATTAAAGTTCTGGTAATCACAATAGCAGAAAACATTGAAACTAGTACTCCAATGGCTAAAGTTAGAGCAAAACCCCTAACCACACTGGTTCCAAAAGTATATAAAATTGCAGCTGTAATCAAAGAGGAAATGTTAGAGTCTTTAATTGAAGTCCAAGCCCGGTTAAATCCTTGTTCCAGAGCCAGTCTGCCTGATTTACCGGAGCGTAGCTCCTCTTTCATTCTTTCAAAGGTTAAAATATTGGCATCAACTGCCATTCCAATTGATAAAATAAACCCGGCAATTCCTGCTAAAGTTAAAGTAACGGGCGGAATTACCAATAGTCCTGTCCTAAAAATTGTAAGGACCAGCAAAGAATAAATAATCAAGGCCACATCTGCCAACACTCCATAAAATCCATAATAAAAAACCATAAATACCATCACTGTTACAATTCCAATTACTCCTGCCACTAAACTTTTTTGGACTGATTCATTTCCTAAAGTTGCCCCAATTGTTCTTTGCTGGATAATTTCAATTGGTACAGGCAAAGCCCCAGCATTAAGCTGAATTGAAAGGTCTTTAGCTTCTTGGGTAGTAAAATTACCAGTAATCACAGCATTGCCACCCAAAATTTCTTGTTGAACTACTGGAGCAGAAAGTAGCGCATTATCCAAAAAAATTGGTACAGGTTTACCAACATTTCTTTTGGTAATATCAGCAAATTTCTTGGCTCCCTCACTGGTAAATTCAATTGCCACCTCTGGACCAGCTTTGGCCCCTTGACCACTGCCAAAAGTAACAGAAGATTTTTTCAAATCCGCTCCAGTTAAACCCGTAGGTTTTGCCAAAGCCAAAACCGGTACCCCAGATTTAGAAGCTTCTTGATCTGCATTTGGAGGTAGTTCCCTAAAATCCAATTGGGCAGTTTTACCCACTAAATTGGCAGCCTGGGAAGCATCTTTTACCCCTGGTAGCTCCACCAAAATCCTTCTTTGTTGTCCCAATTTAGAAGGCCTCACTATTGCTTCAGATACTCCATATAAATTAACTCTTCTTTCAAGCACCTGTTGGGCAGAAGTTAGGGCATTATCTTTTTGGTCTTGGGGAATTTTATCCATGTTGGTTTGTAAAACCAACTCTGTACCACCTTGTAAATCCAAACCCAATTTAATAGGAAACTGTTTCAACAGGTTTATTTTTTTACCAAACAAAGTTGAAGGAAGATTTATCCACAAAGACACAACAGTCAAAAGGATAATTAACCAAAGTACAACTCTGGGCTTCATGAAAAGATTATACCATTACCCCAGAAAGCAGATCTTCTTCATCCCCCATTAACATCACCTTGGGTTGAGTTATAACCCTTAAAATAAATGGATCTCTTCTTCTTACCCTAAAATTAAATTCTGCCTCATCCATGAAAGAATAGTTAATCTCACTTTCCCTTTTGGTTTGTTCATCTGCTACCAGAGCCTGAAGTTCCGGCAAGACAATTTGTCCCACTACCAAAACATCAACATCTTCAGGTTGAGAAGGCTGATTTCTTAAATATCTAGTGGCAATCATGGCATATTTAATTCTGCCCAATTTTCCTTTATTTTTAATAATTGCTCCACCTAAACCCGCTGACTTGGCCACGAGTCCCAAAAGTTCTTGATAGAAAGTATAGTCTTTGCGGAAATGATAAAGCCTTCTGTTGGCCCGCCACTCTGATGAAACCATACCATATTTTTCCATCCTGGTAAGTTCACGTCTGACAGCATTAATTTCCTCATTAATCCGACGGACAATTTCCCGAACATGAAGTAAGGGTTCAGTAGCAGTTAAAAACAGTTGTAAAAGTTTAACCCGGACTTTTGATACAAATAGTTCCTCCATAAACCTCCTTTCTAGGCAGGAACTCCACTTTAATAAGTAACTTTAGCTCCCTCCGGGACAGTTTCAATCCAAATTACCCCTCGATTGAAAGTAATTTCACGGCCACCTTTATCAACATATTTGCTTCTGGAAGTCCTAGAGGCTTTAATCCATTTTCCTTCAACAACTTTTCCATCCTGGAAAAAGAGTGCTTTACCCTCACCGGTGGTTTTATAAAGCAAGTGGACATTATTTTCATAACCATCATTGGCATTAGATTCTCTTTCAAATTGAACAACTAAATTAGCAGTTAAAAGCTGTTGGTTATTATCCAAATCCATGTGTGAAGCTCCCCCATTGGCTCGTTTGTAGCAGTGGCAAGTAGCATCATAAGTCCAGGTAACTGCATAATCTCCGGAGTTGGCCCAGAAATTAACATCAATTTTGGTAGCATCCGCTCCTGCGGTAGATGCAGTAGCAGCATCTTTAAATTTCCAAGGGGTGAAAGAAGCAGACCATTTTTTACCAGTATCATCAGTTATTGTCCAACCCTTTTTAGCTCCAATTTCCCATAGTTTTTGAGTGGTAGAGTACATGGTGTGTTCTGTAGCTACGGGGTGTCCCATCCTTTGATAGTCTCTCCAAAAAGTGGGGAAACCAATTCCAAACTGGTTTAAATCTTTAACTCCATATTTAATAATTTGGCCTAGGGCATCGGCAGGACCCGGGGTATTTGCTCCACCAACATGAGCATAAAGAGCATCATATTCTCCCAACCAATCCAAAAAGTAAGTCCTGGCAGATCTAACTGGACCTACCTGAATATCACCTAAGTTACAAAGAAAAACTGCCATAAATCTGGTAATTCCCCCTTCTGCTACTGCCTCATAAACTACATCGGCAGAAGAAATACCTGATTGAGGCCTGGCTTCAGTATGATTTTCAATCATTACTGCCAAAGGCCTTCTCTGCTCCCAACTGTCTTTAGCTTTTTTGGTATGCAATGCGCCATTTAAAGGACAAGCCTCTGTTTTGGGCTCTTTGGGATCTTCTGTCACTGTCGTTGAGGGCCCAGGCAAAGATGTTACCAAGGCTGATCCACTCCCCACTCCTTTAGTTTTAGAAATAATAGAATAAGATAGGCCAGCTGACGCTAAAAATAAAATAATGGATAAAATAGATACTACCAAGCTTTTTTGTAGAGTAGTTAAGTTATTAAACAAAGCAAAAATATTTTTTAATTTTGACATAAAGCTTCTTTTACCGTTTCTTTTTCTTCATCAGAAAACTCAAACTTTTCTTCTTTACCCTCTTTCACAGGTTTAGCAAAAACCCTAGTCCCGGATCTGCTGTGTAGACTAGTTACCACCAAACCATTACCCAAACCATCCAGTAAAGCTACTGAAAAACTTTGATCTCCTCCAGTATCTTTATAAGGATTATATCTTTTGAGGGCCATTTTTTGAACATGACCCAGACTCCTTCTCTCCTTTAAAACTTCATCCAACTTTTCTTTAAAATCTTGCCCCTGGCTAGGAAATAACTTTTTTAGGAAAGTTTTATTTTGCAAAACTAAAAAAGTCAGTCCCACCACCCAGATCAAATTTACCAAACCCAAGATCGTCAGCATATTTCCCAACCCAGTTGAATACATAAATTACTCTTTTACTATACAGATAAAAGTAAACCTTTGTCAATGTTAAAAAACTACTCAAGATAGCTCGTGCTTGACAGGCATAAATTACTATGCTAGGCTCAAATGAGCCTAAGCTCTTGCTGTACAATAAGTTCAAATTAGGCACAATTTATGGCTTACTCAAGATCAAAAAAGATATCTGATCAAGAAAAGAAGTTGGAGTCCCTCAAGGTTCAACTTTATGGTAAGGATGGTAGTGTAAGTATCCAGTTTAAAACTCAACCTGCAGAAAGCCCTCAATCAATTGTTACCAAAACTATCACAACTAATGAAGACATTTATCTAAAAAAGGATCTAACCAAGATCCTAATACTGGGGTCTTTGGCTATTGGAGTACAATTGATTCTCTACTTTACATTGCAAAAAGGATTTATTGGTTTATAGTTAGTAGTTTATAGTTTATAGATAGATCTTTTTATCTATGAACCATGAACCATACACTAAAAACTAACTTGAAGGGAGGTGATTACAAAATGGCTATCCAGATGTACTGTGTAAAATGTCGCCAAAAAAGAGACGCTAGCAACCCTCAAAATGTCACTATGAAAAATGGCAAACCAGCGGTCAAAGCTACCTGTTCAGTTTGTGGCACTGGTATGTATAAGATTGGTTCTCAAGTATAATTTTTTTGAGATACCATGAGCAAAAAGCCCTCCATTTTTATGTGGGGCTTTTTGTATGGGGATTAAAATTTATTGGCTTCTTCTTTTAAGAGATTAAAATCTGGGGCAAAATCTTGAGGATTTAATTTTTCCACCTCACTTTCTAAATTACTACTTTGATCAATTACAATTGGTGTTGGTGTGGGAGTTGGGGTAGGAGTTTGAGTTACCACATTTCCAGCTTTTATTAAATTATTAGTCTTAGTTGGGTTTTGCTGTATGGATACATAGTACTTATATACAATGTAGCCAATCAAAAGCAAAATAACTAATAAAATAATCTTTTTGGCTTTCATCTAATTGTTTCTTCTAAAATTTGTTGAGAATAAATTACTTTTGAGCGGGCAGAGTTTAAATCAGATTGAACTAAAGAAATTAAATTTAAAGCATCATTTTTAACATTTGTTTCCCTAGTTAAATCAAAAATATAAATTTTAGCAGCCTGATAAGCTACTGCTTCATGAGCATTAGTTACCCAGTATCTGGCTTTTTTAATTTGTTCAACATTTTTTCCGTTAGATCTCCTCTCGTATTCATCTAAAATTAGAGCTTGGTTAATCATAATCCAATCTAACTCGTCAGTTCTTTTTTTATTAACTTGAGTAATTTTTCCTGCCAAATCTGTTAGTTGTTGTTTATGCAAAGGGGAATAACTTTGAACAGTTTTTTGATAAGCTTCTTTTTTACTATTGACAATATCTTCTGGAGTAACCCTGGCAAAAGCTATTACCGGGTTAATTATTAGCCATAAACCATATACTATAAACAATAATCTATATACCATCTTCAACTTTCCTCCCTGGCTCGATAAGTTAAACTTTCAGCCACATGTTCCGGCAAAATATTTTCTGACTCTACCAAATCTGCAATAGTCCTAGATAATTTTAACACCCGATGATAAGCCCTGGCAGATAAATTCATTTGAGAAATAGCAAGTTTTAAAAGTTCCAAAGCATCAGCAGTAATTTGGCAAAACTGTTTTATTTGGGCATTAGTCATCTCGCTGTTAGTTAAAATTCCACTGCCCAAAAATCTTTGATACTGGATTTGTCTTGCTTTTTCTACCCTTTTTCTAATATCAGCAGATTTTTCTGCCACTTCTTGTCCGGTTAATTTTTCAGCTTCTACAAATGGCACATCAAGATGAATATCAATCCGATCCAAAAGCGGCCCCGAGATTTTCTTTTTATAACGGGAGATTTGCCCCGGCATACAGACACAATTTTTAGTGGGACTGCCCAAAAATCCACAAGGACAGGGATTGTGAGCAGCAAGTAAAATAAATTGGGAAGGAAAAGTTAAAGTCCCAGAAGACCTGGAGATGGAAACTTTTCGATCCTCCAAAGGTTGTCTTAAAGCTTCCAGCACTTGTCTTTGAAATTCAGGCAATTCATCTAAAAATAGCACTCCCCGATGGGCCAAAGATACTTCCCCTGGTTTGATCACATTTCCTCCACCAATTATCCCAACATAAGAGGCAGTGTGGTGAGGTGACCTAAAAGGACGGGTGGTCAAAAGAGCATGACCAGAGGGAAGATTTCCTGATACTGAATAAATTCTGGTAACTTCCAAAGCTTCTTCTTTAGTCAAAGGGGGCAAGATGGAAGGAAAAGATCTGGCCAACAGTGTTTTTCCCGCTCCAGGCGGACCCTTGAGTAATGCATTGTGTCCTCCAGCTGCAGCAATCTCCAAAGCTCTTTTGGCTTGCTCTTGACCTTTAATATCTTTAAAATCATATTCATAAATTATTCCATCTTCTAAAGCTAAGTTGGTAGTAGGCTGAGGTGAGATTTTTATACTACCTGTTAAAAATTTAAATACTTCCAACAAATTTTCAAAGGGGTAAACTTCCAAGTCTTCTACCACTGCCGCCTCCAAGGCATTATCTTTAGGAACAAATATTCTTTTCAAACCCATATTTTTGGCCAAAATAGCAAAAGATAATACTCCTTTAGTTGATCTTAAACTACCATCCAAAGATAGCTCTCCAATCATTAAACTATCAGATAAATCTGTTACTAGCTGCTCTGAAGCAAGAAGAAGGCCTATGGCAATTGGTAAATCAAAGGCAGGACCTTCTTTGGGAAAATCTGCTGGGGCCAAATTAACAGTAATTCTTTTAGCTGGGAAATCAGCTCCACTATTTTTCAGGGCAGATCTAACCCTTTCCCTTGATTCTTCTACAGCTCTATCTGCTAATCCAACCAGGGTAAAAGAGGGAAGACCTTGGGAAGCAATATCTACTTCAATGGTCACAGCAGTAGAATCAAGCCCCACATTTGCCCCGGATATTACTTTAGCTAACATTATAAGTTAGTATAACAAAAGTTAATTGAACTGACGCATGAGCTGATGGGACGTATGGTCATCACGACGTAGTATCTCCACTAGGTTATATGTATGGTCCAAATTACTAAATATTAACCGCCAGCCACCAACCCTTAAACGAACATGATCCGGAATATCTGTAAGCTTTTTAATATCAACCGCTGAACCCATCTCAAGGCGATGTATTGCTTTCATAATTTGATCTACATCTTCTGGTCTTATATTTTTACCCATTAATTTTTCAACTTTACTACGTGTATGATCCACGTAAAGCACTGGCTTTATTTCTTCAACTTCTAAGCGTTCTGGTAAATTGGATTCATCCGTTTTTGGGTGTGGTAATCTTTTTCTTTTGACTACCCTATCATCAGCTACAATGTTTTCTAATTCTGGTGGTCTACTAGTATCTCCTGTATTTAAGCTAGCTATTACTCTTGGCAACAATGGCTTGACGACGGGCCGTGGTTTTAACTCGGGAAATCTTGCTTCAGCATAGGCTACAACTGGTTCCAATACATCATGAACCAAATTACTACCAATATGTGGGTTTTCTCGGAGTAAAGCTGGCTGTATACCATAAAGCCGATTGTTACCATTTGCTTCTAAGACCAAATTAAGCTCTGTCCCCCTCAGATGAGCCACAAATATTAAAGAATTCTTGTATTGAGGTTGGGCTGCCAATATCACACTATCTATTTGCGTATGTTCAAGGGGTAATGTTAAAAAATGTTCCTTACTACCTAAAATGGCAGCGCGTAGAGGTTTTCGATATTCATGAAGCCTCGCTAGATAATCTACTGGTTGCTCAAGAGCTTCTTGTTGTGAATAATTTTGTAAAACATCCATAATTTCTTTATCTGCTTTGGGATCATAATGTTGGAATTTCTCTAGCTCTGGTGGTAAACTACCTCGACGATAAGCTTCTTTCATAATGCCCCCAATGTGTCTACTAATTTGGGCATATCCTAAGGATTGCAAAAAAGGAGAAACTCTTTCATTCATTAATTTGGTGGCTGAATTTGGAGTAATTCCTAAACGAGCTGGGATAAAATTTGCCAAACCTTCAAAGATGCGGGGTCCCGACGGTAATAAAGCACGGAAAAATCGATCTTCTTGTTGTTGATCAACATCTGATCTGATTAAAAAACTGGCCCAATAACCAAAATAATCCTTAAGACGATCATTAAGGGGCTTAATTTGATCAGGAACGGTAACCTCTGGATTGGCCAAATTTAGACTTGGTAATACAACCGCAGTTTCTTGAGCTACTTTAGCTGAATTAGACAAAGTCCATTTTAATAACGGATGAGAACGCAAAAATCCAGTTATCCTGGCAATATCCTCTAATGACAAAGGTAATGGCATTTGTTCAATTGTGGCTAGGGAAATACCACCGATTGAATGAAAATAAGGATCATGTTTGGGATCGGCAATCATTGGTCTACATTCATGCCATTTTCCTACTTGTCGACGAAGCATGGATACAGATCTCATTCTGTCGACAAACTCCATCAAAATATTTCCACTATCAATTTGGTATACCGACGCTATTCCAGACATAGCTTTTTTACCAACTAAGATTTCATTACGCCTTATACAAACTTGGTTATAATCTGCACCTACTTCATTTAATTGGTCCAATATTGGTTGATAGGCTGGTTGAAATTTTGACTGATTGATTCGGCGCCTACGTTGAGCACGATTGAGACGAAATATTTTTTGTTCAGTTTCCTGTAACATATATCCTGTATTATAGGATATAGTACATCAAAAATCACAAAAATCAAGATGGGAAAAGAAGAAATTTTGTGCCTAGGAAGCTTGTAAGCCAGATTCTGTTTCAACAGATCTGTCTTGCGATAGTTCCGCTTGCGCGTGGTAACTATCTAAAGCCAGATTCTGTTTAAGATGAAATCTATCTTTGAAATGATGTAATTGTCACTTCAACCCCGATTTAATCGGGATGCTCCTTATTCCGGTTCTTGAGCGAGCAGCTCAACCGTTTCTAGGATTGCAGCGGGGAGGATTGTCCTTCGACTCCGCTTGGGATAAACCCGAACAAAATCAAAGATCCAGTAGCTTGATCGTTTCAGCCGGCGCCACCCGGATCGTCTCTGTTACTCTCT
>CAZZHC010000005.1:17392-28524 GCA_964653745.1 uncultured Gammaproteobacteria bacterium | reverse complement strand
GATACAAAATATGGTATAAAATGTAGTATATTTAAAGAAGATGGATTTGAAGAAACTAATTGATGAATATTTAAAAGAGGCAAAGCTGATGCAGGTGGCAACCTCTAAAGATAATAAGCCTTGGGTAGCTAGTGTGTGGTATGCCCATGATGATGATTTTACCCTCTATTTTATTTCCAAACATCACAGAAGACATTCTGGTGAGCTGAAAAGTAATTCCAGGGTGGCAGGAGCAATTGTAATTCCCCATGAAGATTTAGGAGTAAAAGTTAAAGGGATCCAGTTTGAAGGAGAAGCTAGTGAAGTAGGTTTGATAGAGCTACCCAAAGCTTTTGAGCTTTACCTTAAAAGATTTCCCAAGGCTACAGACTATCTGAAATCAATTCAGGATATTTTGACTAATATGACAGATCATAGGCTTTATAAAATAAAACCTTCTAAAATAGTGTTATTTGATGAAGTTAATTTTCCTGATAATCCCAGGCAGGAGTTTATTCCTAGCTAATGTTTGAATTACCAGAACTACCCTACCCCTACAACAGTTTAGAACCATTTATTGATGAAGAAACCATGCATGTGCATCACGACGGCCATCATGCCACCTATGTAAAAAACCTTAACAATGTTTTAGAAGGACATGATAATTTTTTAAACATGGAGGTAGAGCAGTTGTTAAAATCTTTAGATCAAATTCCTCCTGAAATTAGAACCAAAGTTAAAAATAATGTCGGTGGACACTACCACCACTCCCTGTTTTGGACAATGCTTCAACCTGGTGGCAGTAAGCCCTCTGGAAAGATACTTGCAGCAATTAATCAAACTTTTGGCTCTTTTGAAGCTTTTCAGGCTCAATTTAACCAGCAAGCCTTGGGATTATTTGGTAGTGGTTGGACTTGGCTAGTTCTTGGTGATCATGGGTTGGAAATAGTGAGTACCCCTAACCAAGATTCTCCCATTTCCAGAGGCCAATTTCCTTTAATTGGGATTGATCTTTGGGAACATGCCTATTATTTAAAATATAAAAATAAAAGAGCTGATTTTATCCAGGCCTGGTGGAATGTGGCAAACTGGGATGAGGCCGAGAACCGTTTTTCAAGTCACTGACAATTTTACCATCTCTTAATGTGATAACCCTTTTGGCATAGCGGGCAATCTCCAGCTCATGGGTAATCATCACAATGGTGTGCCCTTCCTTGTTTAATTTTTGAAAAATTTTCATGATTTCTATTCCTTGGGTAGTAGCTAAATTTCCAGTTGGTTCATCTGCCAAAATAATAGCAGGATCCATTGTTAAACTTCTGGCAATAGCCACCCTTTGTTGCTGACCACCAGATAGTTGATTAGGGGCATGATCAAGCCTATCCCCAAGCCCCACCATTTCCAATAACTTTTTAGCTCTTTTTTCTCTCTCTGCTTGAGAAATACCAGCATAAACCATTGGTAAGGAAACATTTTCTAGGGCTGAACGCCGAGGTAAAAGATTAAAAGCTTGAAAAACAAAACCAATTTTTCTATTTCTAATCCCTGCCAAATAATCTTCTGATAATTTTTTAACTTCTTCACCATCTAAAAAATAACTACCGGAGGTTGGGGTGTCTAGAGCCCCAATAATATGCATAAGGGTTGATTTACCAGAACCAGAAGGTCCCATAATAGCCACAAATTCCCCGGCTTTAATTTCAAAGGAAATATTGGATAAAGCAACTGTTTCCATATCACCGCTCTGATAAACTTTGGAGAGTTTATTTAGCTTAATAATGCTCATCAGGCACATAGTTTAGTTGATCACCCCCTTTTTATCAACTTGTGTTATGATAAATGTATGAATATTCTAATTTCTTGGATAATCTCTGCTTTAGCTATTTTGGCTGCTGCTTATATTTTGCCAGGTGTTCAAGTTCAAAGTTTAGTCACAGCTTTGGTACTGGCTGTAGTGTTGGGAGTAATTAATGCCTTTTTAAAGCCCATTTTGGTAATCTTAACACTGCCTTTAAATATTCTAACCTTGGGATTATTTATTTTAGTAATTAATGCTGTTTTGGTAATGTTAGCAGGGATAATTGTTCCAGGTTTTGCAGTGGCTAATTTTTGGTGGGCTTTGCTTTTTGGCTTAGTTTTATCCCTAATTAATTCTTTTCTCCATAAATTTTCAAGATAAGAATATTAGAAATTTCAACTGCTTTTTATATCTTAAAAATGAACTAAATTAGCTTGAAATTTTGGTTTGACAAAATTTGGCCAATGGGTTAGATTGATCTTCTGCATGCCTGTTCTGACACCACTTTTCTTTGCTCTGTTTTTGCCATTTAGTCTGTTTAGGACACTAGATACTGCCTGGTCCAGACCGGTTTTGCCACCACATCAAGAAGTGAGCATCCAACAAACTATTTCTGTGAGAGATTTTTTAATGACCGAAATTAATAGTTTTCGTAAATCAAAGGGTTTAAGCCCAGTTTCAACTGACTCTTATGTCTGCAGTTTTGCTGATATCCGCGCCAAAGAAATTTCTTCTGCCTTTAATCATGATGGGTTTAACAACAGAATTAACAATCATACTTTGCCTTATCCATCCTATCGCAACATTGTGGAAAATTTAGCCCAAACAAGTGATTTTAAAAATGTAGTTAATATGTGGATTAATTCTTCTGGCCATGCCCAAAATTTATTGGCTGATGTAATTTATGGCTGTGTGGGAAATTTTGGCAATTTTTTTGCCTATGAGGGGTGGAAGCCCTAGAGGGGTTTGGCAAAAATCAACAACCTTTTAAAAGAAGTACCAAGTGGGGTACAAGTCATTAAAATAAGTTGATTTGAGCCATTCTCTTTTAAATACTGGACTTGATTGGGCCAGACTTCAATTTTATCCACAACTTGAAATTGGTATTTGATCCCATCTTTGGTAATAATAATTTCATCTCCTTTTTGAAGCTCTCCTAGCCTTAAAAAGGCAGTGTTGTAGCGGGTCATTCTCCAAGGTAAATCTGAAGAGTGGGCAAAGAAAAAAGCAGGATTTGCTTGAGCTTGAGCAATACCTTTTTGCAGGGCAGGAAGGTATTCAGAGGGCTCCCAGGGATTAACATCAGTAATAATGGGTGCCTGGGCCCCAATTTTGGGGATAGTCAGGAAATAAGTGAGATTTGAATTAGATGGAAGGTTGGGTATCGGCTGAAGATATAGTTTAATAATAGGAAAATAGGTAAACCCAGCCAAAATTAAGGAGCTGATGATTAAAATGTTACCTATTTGGCGAGTAATTTTTGCTGATTGAACTTGTGGCATGGCGAAGATAAAGACCAGATACAAACATTAAAATGCTTGCTAGTGTTAAAAAAAATAATGAATTGGTACCTGCTATTGGTAAAACTTCACCAGTTGCTGCTGCCAATACTTCACCAGCTGCTGCAGCCCCACCTACCCCACCGGAGGAAGAGCTGCTGCTGGATGATCCTCCTCCACCTCCAGATTCACCGTCTTCCCCACCTCCACCTGGGGTAGTGGGTGTAGGGGTAGGAGTTGGGTTGGGAGTTGGTGTGGGAGTTACCTCACAGCAGGAAATGATTACCTCACTTGAGTTAATGGGGCCATTATCAATATTTAAATTAGAAATAATATCACCAGTAAAAATAGCCACATCTCCCAAGTTACCACTAGCAAAATTATTACCAGTATTTAAATCCCAATTAAGGTAATTAGCAATACTGGCCACATTATCAATTTGAACAGCAATTTCATTTGACTGATCGACATCGACATTGTTTTCTGATTCTGCTCCATTATCAGAGATGTTAATGGTAACCTCCGGCCCACCTTGGCCAACTGCAACCTTTGCCATATTAATATCATGGTTATTAATATCTGCCTGGGTAGTAATATTGCCAGTATCAATGGTGGTGTTACCTCCATTATTATTGGTCTCGTTATTTCCAGTGTTAGCCCGACCATTAACCTCATTTTTAATAGTGGCAGTTTGGTTAACAGTTACATCAGTCGGGTTAGTGCTGTTTATATCAATCTTGTTTTGAGAATCTGTTCCATTACCAGAAATAGTGGCAGAAGTCCCTTGAGTTGGACAACATTGATTATCAACTTGGGATACATTAGCCTGATTTTCTGTATTGGTTTGACTATCAACATCACCAGTGGTGATATTGATGCTACCTGAAGTATTATCTGAAGCACTATTGTCTCCAGTGTTAGCCTCTGTTTGAACATTGTTGTTAACATTGGCCTCATTATTTTGCTGAACAGTAGTGGTGGTTTGGTTGGTAATGATAATTTCATTACTGGAGCCTGCACCATTGCCGGTAATTGTTAGTTCTTCTGCTCCCACCTGGGTCAGCCCTGTTAAAGAAAGCAGGAAAACCAGAATAATAATTAAAATAAGTTTTTGCTTTATTTTTTTCATAAGGTGAGGAATTTCCTAAATCTCACTGCTGCTAAAGTTCCTCCAAAAGGTAGTAACAAAAGTAACCAAGCCAGGTTTAAACTAATAACTTTGCGGTCATTTTGGACTTTGGGTGTACCACCACTACCGTTATCATGATTAGAACTCGCACCAGCTACAGCAGTCTTGTTACCTTGGTCAATACTTTGTTTGACTGATAATTGACTAACTAGAGTAGTAATGGCAGAAGTTGGTTTAGGTGAGACAACTGATTGGTTAACGTTTTCATCTTGAGAACCATCTTGGACTGTACTGTCAGATTGGATGGTTTGACTGGTAGTATCTTGGGTAGTGTCTTGGTTGCTAGTTGATCCGCCTTGAGCTTTATCTTTATGGGTACCTGGAGTTACAAAATCCCCCACCCAACTACCAAAAACATTAACCACTGTTACTACTAATTTTTTACCAGAAGCTACATTGTTGTTAACAAAATTAACTAAATTAGCAATTACCTTGGCATCACCAGTTTGAATAAAAGAGGTCCCTCCAGTATTAGCATCGGCATTATTACCCCCAGAGTTGGCTGACAAATTTAAATTATTAACTAACTTGGCATTATTTTCTTGGGTAGTGGTATTGTTAGTGGTTTGATTTACTTGACTGGCGTTGTCTGAACCTGCCCCATTGCCAGAGTTGGTGACAGTAATTGTTCCATCGGGGCTAGTAGAATCTTGTGTGTCTGGAGCACTGGCAAAATTACTCCCAACAGGTGCTCCCAAAATTTTTCCTACCCACTGGCCCATTTGGTTAACCAGCACCAACCAGATATTACCACCCTCCACATTGGTATTGGCGATATTAATGGTTTGAGACGCCGTATCGGCAGCTCCGGTCTTAATTACACTATCCCCACCTGTATTTTTGGAAGCAGAGTTATCACCGGTTGAAGACTCTAAAAGCAAATTATTTTGAATATCTGCAGTATTGGCCTGAAAAGTAGCATCATTGGTTGTTTGGTTTACTACAGCAGTATTAGTAGAGTCTGTGCCATTGCCAGTGTTTGAAGCTGTAACTGCGCCACTACAGCTAGCGCAATCTGAAGTAAGTTCTGGCAAAATGATATCTCCCACCAAATTACCAAAAATATTAACAACTCCTAAAATTACCTGACCAGCAATATTGTTGTTAAGAAAAGATAGGGCACTGGCTGAAGTATTGGCATCACCTGTTTTAATAACACTATCCCCGCCAGTGTTGTAGCTTGTGGTGTTGTTGCCTGAATCAGATGATAAAGTAAGGTTATTACCAACATCAGCATTATTATTTTGGACGGTTGTGTTGTTAGTAGTTTGGTCAACAACAGCAAAATTATCAGATTCTGCTCCATTATCTGTATTTTTAACGGAAACCGGATTAAGATTATCGCAGCCTAAAATGCAATTTTGGGCAAAATCCAATACTAAATCTCCGTTTTGATTATCAACTACATTAAATTCCGATACAGCCACTCCGTTGATATTGGTATTGGCATAAGTCAGCAATGTTCCGGTAGTATTGGCATCTCCGGTTTGAATATAAGAATCCCCCACATTTTTAGAAGCAGAATTATCTCCTGTGGTGGTAGATAGTTCTAAATCATTTTCCACATTGGCGTTGTTGTTTTGGGTAGTAGTATTATTGGTAGTGCTGTCAACCGTACCGAGATTAGTAGAACCACTGCCGTTACCGCTATTTGTAACTTGAGTTCCTTCAGTTCCACTGTTATCTGGATTGGTGGCAGAAATATTGGTATTGGCAAATGTGGTTATGGCTCCGCTACTGTTGGCATCACCTGTTTTAATAGCAGTGTCACCTGCATTTCCATCAGAAACTTGATTAGTGGGTTGGGTGTTAGTTGTAGAAGTGGTGGTAGGGGTAGTTTCTGTTTCAGATGGGGTTGTCTGTGGTTGGGTGTCAGGCTGGCTGTCTGTTAGCGCGCCGCTATCATCCGGTTCAGACGATGTGAGTTCTGAAGGAGCAGATGGCGTCTCGGGAGCAGATGGCGCCGTAGGAGCGCTTGGAGTAGTAGGAGCAGAGGGTGCAGATGGAGCATCAATAGCCCAAACAGTGGCAAACGGAGAGAATAATAACAGCATTAAAATTATGCTTACAATTTTTATTGATAAATTTTTCATTTAATTTTTTAACTTTCCATTTTGTTAGTTGTAGGGTGCTGTACCGAAGTGCAAGTAGCAGTCACCCCACAACTAGATTTTTTAAGGCAGCAGACTCCACAAGACGCTTAAGTCGAATAAAATATTCAAACTCAATCCGCCCGGTAACTCAATTTCTGCGCTATTGCCAACACCATTGAGATTGCTGGCATTTGAAACACCAACCTCATCTGTTGCGTCTCCGGTTACTACAATTACCTCTGCGCCATTGGAATCAGTATTACGCTCGGCATCATTTTCCCCGGTCTCAGCCTCTGCTTCGAGCTCATTTTCTATCTTTGCCTTGTTATCCTGAAAAATATCTAATTTATTTTCCAGTTCGGCTTTGATTTTATTTTTAGAATCAGAGCCATTACCGGAAACTGTGGCGCTAATATCAATTAAGCAACAATCAGCTTCTGCAGAATTAAAGTTGGCCATGTTATCAATATTAACTGTGGCAGTAGCATCACCAGTTGCAATTAACACATCACCACCGGTATTATCATTGGCATCATTTTCTCCGGTTTCAGCCTCTGCTTTAAGGTAATTAACGATCCAAGCATCGTTGTCTTGTACTAATGTTACTAACCGCTTAAGTTTTAAATCGATGTCATTTTTAGAATCGCTACCATTGCCGGAAATTATCGCATCAATATCAGTTGTGTCGTCTCCGTTCCCACCGACATTTGCAATATTGGCATTAGCTAAATTGGTCACCCCGATGTTTGAAGTGGCATCACCGGAAAGGATGACTACGTCTCCTCCAGTATTGCGTTCAGCATCATTTTCTCCGGTTTCAGCCTCTGCTTTAATATCATTCTTAATCCAAGCCTTTTTATTATCTTGGAAAACCTCTACTTCGTTTTTGCTTTCCAATTTCACATCATTTTTAGAATCAGAGCCATTACCGGAAATTGTTACTGTTGTATCGCCATTGCAAGTGCCACAATTTTGAATGTCAGCTATATTTTTATTAACAGCATTAAAAACATCTACTGTAGATGTAGCATTACCGGTGCTGATAGTAACATCACCACCAGTATTATCATTGGCATCATTTTCCCCGGTTTCAGCCTTTGCTTTAATCTCATTAACAATCCAGGCATCATTATTTTGGACTACTGTAGTAGTTTGAGTAGTTTTTACAGTAGCATCATTATTAGAATCACTACCATTACCTGAAATATCAATTGTTGTTGTAGCAAATACTGCCGGAGCAAAGGTAGATATTAAAATTGCCCCGGTGGCAATCGCCGAAGCGATCATCTTTTTATTTAACATATTTTTTCACCCCCTTCCTTTTTTTGTCCTGATAATTTTCAGGGCACTTCTTGAGAAATATCTTATAGGATTTGGTTAATAAGGAATTAAATATTGGGTAAGAGTTGGGTAATAGATAAGATGAAAAACTACTTAAAATTTAAATCAACAGTGGTTTTGGCGCCCTCAATTTCCCCTACCTGGAGTTTAAAATTTTTATCACTACTACTTACTGGAAAAGCTATTCTGGTGAGCTTGGTAGAAATTGGTTGGATTTCCACTGGGTCATTATGAATATCAGCCGCAAAAGTTTCTTGACTTTGATTATTAACTATTAACCTCACATAATCTCTGGTATTAACTGCTACCGGGGTATTGTCTTTATTCTGTAATTTTAGATTAATAATTAAAAATGTTTTACCTAAAACGGCAGTAGCTTTTTGACCTTTGATTACAATTTCGGGACGAAGTTCGACTGTATCAATAATATATTTGATTTTATTTTTTTGGTTAGGAGGAGTAACATCAAATTCTTTATTCAGAGAAATAGTAGCTGTTGGGTTGACAATATTTTGTTGAGTATTGGTTGAGGCTGAAACTTGGTTGGGGTTGTTGGTTGGCTTGGAAGAAAGTGAACTGAAAATTGCTATTACTACCAGAGCTGCTATTACTACCATTCCCCCAACCAGAACTCTTTTTTTGGTCAAAAACTTTTTTAAAAACATTAACCTATTCATGTCTGATAATAATAATAGTTTTGGGTTGATTATATTGTTTGGTAATTTCTATATCAATGAACTGGTCTTTGTTATTACCAATTAATTTATTAGACAAATTACCATTGGTGTTGGTTTGAATAGAAGTGGTGATAGTAAACCCCAATTGCTTTATTTTATCTTGATACCAATTAGTAATAGTTGTTGGGTTATCCTCGCTTTGTAGATTGACCATACCCTGATCTTGGTTTATAGTTTGAGCATTGGGATATACAAACTGACCAGATGAGTCTGAGCTTGGTGAGGCAGTAGCTAGGGAGGGAGCTTGGCTATGAGTGGGCTGACTTGTAACAGCTACCACGGTAGCGGTGACCAAAAGAGCTGATAAAGTTAAGACAGCTGGTAAATTCATATCTCAAATTTTATTTTTGTTTTGTTAAAACCAAACTAGAAAGCGGTAAGTGTTTTGTAATTAACACCTTTCTTACTTATTTTTAGCTTTTCTTTTAATCTAGCAACTTACCATACTAAATGTGATCAAAACAGTAGGCTTCTTATTATTCTTTTATTATGTAATAACTTTTTTTCTCTTTGGCCAAACTGATGCAGCTACTCAAACATCAGTTTTGAAGGATAGGTTGGGCACAATTTTATGGCATGCGGGCCAAAATAATTTGTCTACTCAAACCGAATCCCATGTTTATTGTTATTATCCTTTTGGCAGTACCCAATATGAGAATAGGGGTGGAGAAAATTTTATTAAACAAGAATCAACTATCTATGATTGTAATGGTTGGTTTGGAATTGTGATTACTAATGGACAAGATATCAGTTCTTTGTAAACTATTACTTATTCTTGACTCTTTTCTTACCTTGGGAACTTAGAATAGCTGTAAAAGTAAGAATTCTCACAGTTTATGGATTTGAACATTTTTTTTAATCAACATAAATCCTCTTTTTATAGAAAAAAAGAGCTGATTTTACGGGGAGAAGATGACTTACCCTATGTTTTTTATATTAAACAAGGGTTTGTCAGAGTTTATGGAGTATCGGAAGAAGGAGAGGAGCTAACTTTAGCTATTTTATCCCCGGCTGATTTTTTTCCAGTTACTTGGACCTTTGATCATATTCCCAACCATTATTATTTAGAAGCTATTACCAATACTGAAGTAGTTCGTGTTCATCAAGACCAGTTTTTACAATTTATTCAAACTCATCCCAAAATTTTTCATGATTTGGCCAGCATGGTTTTATCTCAATTTGGCCAGCTTTGGAATAGAATTGAATATTTAACTTTTGGTAATGCCTATACCAAAGTGGCGTCTACTTTATTGGTTCTGGCAGCAAGGTTTGGAGAAAAAGACCAACAAGAGGTAGTAATTAATGTTCCTTTAACTCATAAAGATATTGCAGCTCTCGTTGGAATTACCCGTGAGACAGCCTGCTTAGAAATTAAAAAATTAGAAAGAAAAGGTGTGATTGGACACTTGGGAAGGGTTTTTGTGGTTAAAGATGTTAATCAACTAGAGGAAGAATCAAATGGGCAATTAATGTTACAGTAAACTGATGAAATATTTCATGTCTACTCCCCCACCGATCCGCAACCTTGGCATATCATAAATGGTACCGGTAGACTGAAACTTTCCTGGCCAAGTGCCGAGTGCTCCAACATAGCCCGCTTGTCTGACCAAATCAATAATTCTGCCATCAGCTGATCCATAAGGATAGGCTATAAAATTAACTGGGATGCCTAAGTGCTGTTCTAATTCTTTCTTGCTTTCTCGCAGTTCAAATAAAATTGCCTCATTTGATAGAGATGGTAAATGATAATGATGAACAGAGTGAGCCTCAAAAGAGATTAAACCAGACGAGTTCATTTGCATGATTTGGTCCCAATTAAGATAAGCGCCTTGACCCAGCAGTCCTGTTGAAATAAATTCTGTAGCACGTAAATTATATTTTAATAAAATTGGGTAAGCATTATAGAAAAAATCAACATAACCATCATCAAAGGTTAAGATAACTGGTTTATTGGGTAGAGTTGTTATTTTGTTTAAAGCAGCATAAAGTGTGTCTAAAGAAATAGTTTGATACCCATTATCAACTAAATATTTCATTTGTTCTTCAAACTTATCAGGAGTTACAGATAAAACGTCCCTTTGTAAATCCTTAGGATCAGGGTTGTTACCGATATAATGATACATTAAAATTGGTACCCTAACCTGGTAACCACTGGTTTGGACTGGTAAAGTGTCAGACTCAACTTTTTTAACGGCCTCAACAGAAGCCGTCTTGGGTTTTGCAGTATTGGCGGGAACTTTGGGGGTATATCCTGTTATTAATGTTAGTTTAATAATTAAAATAGCCACCAAAATAGCTAAAATGGTGAGTAAAATTAAAAGCAAAGGATTTTTATAATTTAATTTAATAGATTTACTTTTTTTCTTTTTAATTTGTTTTGCCATCAGCCTATTTTAACAAAAGCCACAACTTTGGTACAATATCTGGGTTAGATGAGATCTTTAAGCCGCGGTGGTGGAATGGTATACACGTCAGACTTAAAATCTGATGGCTGCA
>CAZZHC010000005.1:0-17343 GCA_964653745.1 uncultured Gammaproteobacteria bacterium | reverse complement strand
GGAATTGAACCTCCTGCCTTCCGGTCCCAAACCGGACGTTCTACCGATGAACTACACCCCGTAAATTTTCCAGTAGGTCAGCCATTTTCAAATACAACTTCTTATCATAAACTCTTGCTTTGCATGTACCTTTTGATTTTCCGATTTTATTTCCAATTGGTCTAACAATAGTTTTATTAAACTGTGATCTAGGAATACCAGTTTCTGTCTCCCAAAACTTCTCTAAATTCTCTTGATTATCGCCTTCGTGTATTTGTAATTGTAACTTAATTTTTCCGTTTCGTACATCCAGACGTTCGCGTAAATATTTCAAGAACATTTTTATAATTACATGGTCTGTATTTGTTACTTCGACAGAATAATTAAAAGTATTTTTCCATCTCTTATCTATTCTTACTTTTGTACCTTCTGTCCACCATATTGTTAAGCATACGGCATCAAATAAATCCATCCAACAAATAATATCACACGCTATATAGCATGTGAAGTAGCTAAAGTAATATTTCCTCCACCCCGACTAAATATAGGGGAAATTTTATACTTTTTTTAAACCTGGTTTGGTTTGGTTAAACTCATTAAATACTGCTCGGATTAAATTATATTCTCCTCGTGGCATTTCTTCTAATAGAGCTTTTGGGGGATGATAATCAGCACCATTAAATCTAATTAATATCTCATATGCTCGTTCTGGATGAAGCGTAAAATTAAGTGCTGCATCTTGGGTATATCTTACTAAGTTAAATGGGGGCCCCGTATTTATACAATACGTTACTGTAGTGTCGTGGAATAACACCATGGGTGATTTAGACCAACGGTTGCGAAAATACCGAAAAAGCAACATTCTCTGTTTCGTTAATAAGAATTCGGCGTCACTGTTAGTTATAACTGGATATTTTTTGCCAAAAGCAACTTCCCTTAGTTTTAAATTAGGAGCAGGGATTAGCACAGCAAATTCAAGTGGAGTTAAATAATTTTTTACCGTACCTTCTAAGGCATCAACAGCCATTTTCTATCTTAAAGCCATAGTATCTCCCCTAACCACAGAAGTCAAATCAGTAAACCTCTTGCAAAATTTTATAAGATAGATATACTACTTTCATGCCAATTCCTGAAAGATATGCTAGCCAAGTACCTAATATTGTTGAGATTTGGAGCCCTGCAGGTTATTTTAAGACCCAAACTCAAATTTGGGCAGCTCAATGTGATGCAAGAAATAGATTATATGACAGACCAACCGAAGAACAGCTAGTCCATATTAATCAGGCTTTAAAACTTACCCCTGAAGATATTGAACAGTTAAATGAAGCTAAGGGTCACGAAACTAATAAATTATTAAGAAAAATCCAAGGTAAATTAACCCCTGAAGAAGGAAACTTTATTCATTTGGGTAATACCAGTAGTGATGTTTTAGATACGAGTTTGGCTTTACAAATTATTCAATCTTTAGATATTTGCCGGGCTGATTTTAACGGGTTATCCCAAGATTTACTACTGCTTGCAATTGGGCACCGGGATACTCTTCAAATTGCCCGAACCCATGGTCAGCATGCTATCCCCCAAACCTTTGGTCGACAGGTTTTAGGTTGGTTTACTGATGTAAATTATGGCTTAGATTTATTTGATCAAGCGAAAAAAGCTATCTCTGTTGGTAAATGTTCCGGTGAGGTTGGAACCAATGTTTTTATTGATCCCCAATTGGAAGCACAAGCTTTATTTGAATTAAACCTTAAACCCGATCCTGCTCCCACCCAAGTTATAAGTAGAACTCGCCATGCTCATGTAGCAAGTTTGATGGGAATAAATGGAGGAATACTGGAAAGAATTGCTACTAATATTAGGCTTTTAGCCATGACAGATGTGGGAGAAGTCAGAGAGCCATTTGATGAAAAAGATCAACAAGGTTCAAGTGCCATGCCCCATAAAAGAAATCCTGAATTATCAGAAAGAATTTGTGGTTTGGCTAGAATTTTAAGGGGTAGTGTGCTAGCACAAATGGAAACAGTTCCCTTGTGGTTTGAACGTGACATTAGCCATTCTTCAACCGAACGTACTACCTTCCCCGATATTTTTGGCAATTTGGCCTATATGACTAGACTTGCTAGAAAAATTACTCAAGGGTTGGTAGTAAACAGTGATCGGATGGCCGAAAATTTGGGTAAAACTTATGGTGCAATTTTTAGCTCCAGATTATTAAATGAACTATTGGCTAAAGGTTTAGATAGAACTGGGGCTTATGAGTTGGTTAAAGGTTTGTCTCAACAAGCTATAGATAGTAGGACTAATCTTTACGAACTCGCAGCCCGTGATGATCGAATTAAGACAATGTTAATTTCAGGTGAGCTTGTAGCAATTTTTGACCCAAAATATTATCTTCAAAATATTGACGTAGCTTACAGACGCCTAGGAATCACTTAAGAATTTTATTTAGGTAAAACCTGATTTTCAAAAATAAATTTGGCAATTTCTTCGCTGATTAAATATACCCCACTGGATGAAGGATGAATAAAATCTACTGTGCTAATATAATCCAAATTTCCCCCCTGTTCCCCATCTAAAGATTTTTCATAAATATTAATCACCGGAATTTGATGGGAGTTGGCATAACTAATATGGTTTTGAATATAAGCTATTCGCTCTTTTGCCCACTGGGCCCTCTTTTCAGGATCAAGATTAACTTGCCCCTCCCCATATCTAGTTAAGCTTGGAGCAATAGTGGCTACAAAAACAATTTTTGCAGAAGAATTTCCTCGTTTAATAGTTGCTACAATTTTGTCCAAAGCTTCAGTTTGTTTTTTTAAACCCTCATCCAAAGGAAATTGGGATAAAGGATTATGGCCAAATGATTCAATTAAAATTAAATCAAAGGCAATGTCTAAGATGGGGCGAAAAGTTCTGTTATAAAAAGTTTCTTTTTCTAGTCTATCTTGAACAGATAAAATATTGGTTGAGCCAAAGCCATAATTTAAAATTTCAAAGGTTTTATTGGGATAATATTTTTTAAGATAAGTTCGCAGCTCATCACTGTTGCCTAGTTTTTCTGTCATTGAATCACCCACCATCACGATAGTGTAATCTTGGGGGTATTTAATTTTACGTAACTATCCCTTGACAACAAGTGATCTTTATGATACACTATTGTCATGATTAAGTTTACTATTAAAGATTTTAACACACTTTATCCCGATGAAGAAGCCTGCATAAAAGAGGTATTCAATAGAAAATTCTCTACCCTAACTGAATGTCCAGTCTGCAAAAACCCATTCAAGTACTACAAAGTGAGAGATAGAAAATGTTACGCCTGCCAGTATTGTGCTAATCAAATCCATCCTTTGGCCAACACCATTTTTCATAAATCTGATACCTCAATAAAATCATGGTTTTATGCCATTTTTCTTTTCTCTGTATCAAAAAATGGTGTCTCGGCCAAAGAATTAGAAAGACAGTTAGGGGTAACTTATAAGTGCGCTTGGAGGGTTGCCAATAAAGTAAGGACATTATTTACAGATAGTAATAACCCACTGAAAAATATCGTGGAGGTAGACGAGACTTATGTAGGTGGAAAGGGCGAAAATAACAAGAGGGGTCGTGGGTCAGAGAATAAAACTCCAGTATTCGGGATGGTTGAAAGACAGGGAATAGTTAGGGCAAGAGTAACAGTTGATACCAAAAGGAAAACAGTCATGCCTATTATAAGAGAAAATGTAGTGTTAGGTTCTGAGATTATGAGTGATGAATACTTACCCTACAGAACGCTTCCAGTGCAAGGATATAAGCATAGTACAGTTAATCATGGGATTAAAGAATATGCCAGAGGAAATGTTCACACTAATAGTATTGAAGGATTTTGGTCACAATTAAAAAGGTCTCTTAATGGGACATACCATGCGGTTTCACCAAAGTATTTACAAGAGTATGTAAATGAATTTTCTTATCGGTATAATCAAAGATACACTCAGTTGCCAGTTTTTACCTTACTAATGGGAAAAATTTAGTTCCTAATTAGGTTCATCTGTTTTAATGGCTTTATCTATTGCTTTATTAAATTTCTTTTTATCTCCCACTACATTCATCTGGCCAATTTCCCTTCTTGAAAAGAGACGATCCTGAAAATAGTCTTTTGAAAAATGTTTGCCGATTTCAAATCTTAAATCGTCAATACTCTCACAAGTTTTGGCCAAGCCAATAACTGTCCAGATATGTTCCATCAAGGCTTTTATGCCCCGATCCTCTTGTAGCCATTGATGATACCTCTTGCCTGTAACTCTTGGCGGTTTATTTTCCTGAAGATATTTGGCAATATCTGCGTCAAGAGCCTCATATATAAATTCATTAACTAATCTTCCCCAATATCTTGGGCGTTGTTTTAAGCTTGTCCAGTTGGTTAATCTTCCAAGTTCTTTCCAAAATTGGTCTGGAAAAGTCTTTTCCCATGGTCTTAATTCCTCTGACAAGAAAAAGGCCATTTTCATTGCTAACTCGTCAGAAGGACGTATATATTGATAACCCGTTGCCTCATCTATCAAACCCGTAATTCCTACCTTAGCTGTGGCCAAAATAAATGCCGTGGCTCTTTCCACAATTTCCTGTTGGGGTATAGATAGTTTCTCCTTGTTTTCCTCTGCCTTAATAAACGCGATACAGATGTCTATAAAATCTGTGGCATCATAAGTTGAAATTACTTGGCCATTATTATCGGCCAGTGTAATCCCTTGGGCAAGTCTGTCATTTTCTACATCTGGCCAAAGTCTTTCAGGTATATATTTTTTGATATTCTCGGTGGCTAAATAGTTTGCAAATTTTCCATGTAGTTTTCCGCGCAAAGCTACGGTCATATCAGATAATCGGAACACTCTTTGGCCATTATCCAAGTTATAGCAAGGGATATTATCAAAATTCTCTAAATAACCTGAAGCTACAACCTTCGGGAGCACTTTCTTTTTTAAGAGTATTTCATCTTTCTTTGGAGTCATATAAGTAAGATATACTATTTTTGGCCAGTTGTCAAGTACTTGTTATCAGGGTATATTTACCTAATTTTAACTTTACCGTTGGTTTTAATTTCTGTAGGTTTTTTAGTTTCTTGAATATTAGTATGAAGACCGAATATCTTCATTTCTATTTTGCGGTAGATATGAAAATGATAAAAAACAAAAACTCCTAAAAGAAAAAGAACAGGAATTAAAAGTAAGAGGATTTTTCTATCAAAAGCCACTTTTCTGATTATTGCACAGCAGAGCTCTAAATAGCTATACTTTGGGTGTGAAAAAGATTAAATTTTATGAGGGCAGTTACTATTGTTTTTCCAATTGGTCAGCCCACGCAGTCAAATATAATAACACTTTATACCCTACTTCAGAACATGCTTATCACTGTCAAAGATTTAAGGACCCCAAAATTGTAAAATCTATTTTAAAAAGTAAAAGTCCATACTTGGCAAAATTAATTGTTCAAGCAAATAAAGATAAGCAATTATCAGATTGGAATTCTATTAAAAGAGCAATCATGAAGGATATTTTAAGAGAAAAATTAAAACAACATAAGGAAATTAGAGAAGTTTTACTTAAAACTGGGCAAAAGGAAATAGTAGAAAATTCCAGAGAAGATTATTTTTGGGGTGTGGGTAAAGATGGAACAGGTAAAAATGAGTTAGGCAAAATCTGGATAGAATTAAGAAAAGAGTTCATTGAAGAAAAAATCCAAAAAGAAAATTAAGAAGACCTCATTTGTGATCTAATAAGCAAATTTGATGTTTATAATAGAGTGAGACAGTTATTGACACCTACTTCCCAAAGGATTACACTACTTTTATGCCAGCTATTACAAAAATTAAGGGAGATTTAGGCCAAGCAATGATTATGGCTGATGCATTAAAACGTGGATACAAAGTTGCTTTACCATTAGGGGAAGACTGGCGGTATGATTTAATTGTGTTAAAAGAAAAAAGATTATTAAGGGTTCAATGTAAATATGTTGAATCAAATAATGGAGTTGTAAAAGTTAGGTGTGAAACTCATGATGGTAGGAGTTATTATAAATATAAAGAAGAAGATCTGGATTACATAGCTGTATACGATAAAATAACCGATAAATGTTATTATATCAGTTGTTCATATTTAAAAAACGGAAGGGCATCTCTAAGTTTAAGAACAATAAAAACTAAAAATAGTCAAAAGAAAAAAATTTTAAATGCGGAAGATTTTATAAAATTTTAAGCGCCCATGGCTCAATGGATAGAGCAAGTGAATTCTAATCACTAGGTTGGGGGTTCGAATCCCTCTGGGCGCGCTAAATTCTTGCTTATCAACTTCTTTTTGGGCTACTATAGGGGTATGCCCAAGAAAATTTTAGCCCTAATATCCCTAGGAATTGGTATTTTTTTACTAATCCAGGTTATTATGCCCTTAATTTCCTTTAAAATTTGGGAAATGGTTACTTATAGTCAAAACCAGGCTCTAATTAGCCCTGCTCCTTCAGGTAACACAGCTGGGATATCTATTAAAAATGTTGGTAATAATTTCCCTGCCCTTTTTTCTACTAACCAAAGGCCCACTTCTGCCCCATATCATGAATTTAAAATTTCTACCCCCAGTATTAAATTAAATCAGATTAAAGTAGTAGTTGATACTAATGATTTTGAAAAAAATTTAGCTCATATGCCGGGAACTGCCCTGCCCGGGGAAAAGGGAAATGTTTTTATTACTGGTCACTCTTCCCTACCCCAACTGTTTAGACCAGGCAATTTTAAAGCTATTTTTGCTAATTTACCAAATATTAAAAAAGGAGATGAGATTTTAGTGGAGGCTGGGGGGCAAAAATTTACCTATGTGGTTGAGGGTTTAAAAGTGGTAGACCCTGCAGAGACTTGGGTAATTAATCCTCCTGATAGCAGTGGTAGATATCTAACTTTGATGACTTGTGTTCCACCCGGATTATACCTAAAAAGGTTAATTGTTTTAACCACCCTTAAGTTATGAACAAAGTTCTTAATTAAAAATAATGAAGCACCGTCTTTTTATCATTTCTCTATTTTTAATCTATATCGTGGTAATGACTGTGATCATGATTAGATTGGGAATTGGTATTTCATTGGATAGATATGCTGTGGTTTTATTTTTTGCAGCACTTTTACTTAAAAAAGCCAGAAGTTTTTTACTAGATTGGATGCCCTTTTTCTTTATCCTTATTTCTTATGAATATTTAAGAGGAATTACTGGGCAACTTAATGCTGATGTGCATTTTTTACCACAACTTCAAGCAGATAGAATTATCTTTGGCAATATCCCGACTATTTCACTTCAACACCTCTTTTTTCAGCCCAATTTTTTACAGTGGTATGATTATTTGGCCACCATTTTATACTTTTTACACTTTGCCCTACCTTTAAGTTTTGCCTATTTGCTTTGGATTTATAACAGATATTATTTTAAACAGTTTATGACTGGAATTTCCTTGCTTTCTTATGGGGCCTGGTTAACTTATGTTGTTTTTCCGGCAGCTCCACCTTGGTTGGCTTCAGAAATGGGTTATTTACCACACATGACTAAGATTATGACCCTTACTTTGACTAATTTTCCGGAGGTTTTAAAACTGCCCACCCTCTATCATCATTTTAATCCTAATTTAGTAGCAGCAGTGCCTTCTTTACATGCTGCTTACCCCGCTCTAATTCTTTTATTTGGGGTTTACTTTTTTGGTAAAAAGGCCCTCTTTTTTCTGCCTTATGTTTTAGCTACCTGGCTGGCCATAGTTTATCTTGGGGAGCATTATTTTTCTGATGTAATTGCGGGAGCAGTTTATGCTTTAGTCTTTTTCCTGATTACAGTTAAACTTTTACACCGAACAAAAGAAAGTTAAATTTGAAAGAATTCTTTAAGCCTTTTTCTCCCGGCTCCACTTTTCCACCACAATTCTCGTTTTTTAGCTTCTATATTATTCTCAAACTCTTCTTTAAACAGTAATTTAAACGGTGCCCGGCACTTTGTGGATTTTGATCTTCCCGAGTTATGTTGTTTAAATCGTCTTTCAAAATTATTTGTGTAGCCTGCGTATGTTTTTTTATCTTTCAGGCTTTGAAGAACATAGACAGTAAACATACTATTAGATGAGCGGGCCGCCTTTTAGGCGAGCCTCGCTCTTTTGCAAAGCAAAAGAGCGGGTGAGGGGAGTCGGACCCCTTACGTCCACTTTGGAAAAGTGGCATTCTACCGGTGAATTACACCCGCGTATGGTATATTTTGGCAAAAATTGTCTAATTTATCAAGTCAAAAATTATATAAGCCTATAACTTGACTTAGTTACAAAAGTATTATACAATTCACTCATGGAATTTGGTTTAAGAAAAGACACAAAATGTTTTATTCCGTTGATAACACCGCAGAGTGAGTTTGCTAAGAAAGCATTTATACCGTTACGAAACTGCCTAACTCCCCCCAAGATAGAAATAACAACATTTAAACCCCGTAGTTGGGAACAGTTCAGAGATGAACTAACAGAAGCACAATTAGAAGAGAAAAAGAGAAGGATTAAAATATTACAGGCTTTTGAGGCAGAAGTTCAAAGACAAATAGAAGATGAAAAAAGGCAAAGAGATGCAATACTGGCTGCCTGGTTGAGTGATGTCTTGACACGACCAACAAGACCATGGGAAAAAGATAAGTGGATTATTCCCCTAAAAGAGCCTTTTGTTAATAAAAAGAGATATCCACAAGGGCCTTTTATAACAGATCCCTTTGAGAACTATTTGTAATACAGCTTCTTGGCAAAAATTACTCAAGAGTATTATTTATGGAAAAAAAGGAATTTAAACCATTACAAGTTTCAGTATTTTATACCTCCCAACCTGGGGCTTTATCCTGGGAAGAAGGACTAACCAGAGTGGCACAAATCGATACAAATGATAATGTAGGTAGTAAACCCAAGATTATATCAGGCAGCAGTTGTGTGCTGGTAAAGTTTGTTAGTTGAAACCCAACAGTGATAAAATGGCCAGTATGCGTTACTTGCTGCTAGCTATTTTGCTTTTTTTGATCCCAACTAAAGCTTTTGCCTTAGTTGATCCTCTATCTTCTCCCAATAACCAATTTGGTGTCCATATTATTACCCCCTCTTCTGATGAAGCTTCCCCTGCTGCAGTGTTGGTTAACTCAAGTGGAGGTGATTGGGGTTATATTACAGTTTTGATTGAAAGAGGTAATCAAGATAAAGACAAATGGCAGAAATTTTTTAATGATTTAAGGCAGAGGCATCTTATTCCAATTGTTAGAATTGCCACTGAACCTTTAGGCAATTATTGGCAAGTTCCAAATGAGGGTGATGAAAATACTTGGGCTGATTTTTTAGATAGTTTAGTTTGGCCTACTAAAAACAGATATGTGGTAATTTATAATGAGCCCAATCAAGGACAGGAATGGGGTGGAAAAGTTGATGCCCCCTCTTATGCCAAAATTTTAGATAAAACCGTTACCGCTTTAAAAGCGAAAAACCAGGATTTTTTTATATTAAATGCTGGTTTAGATGTTTCAGCTCCCCAAAGTCCTCCTCAATTTGCAGATGCCTTAACTTTTTTAAACCAGATGGATCAGGCAGTTCCTGGGATTTTTAATAAATTAGATGGTTGGGTTTCCCACTCTTATCCTAATCCTGGCTTTGTTGGTTCACCTGATGCTTATGGGCGTGGGACTATCAGAAGCTGGGCTTGGGAGCAACAAGTACTGCAGGGCTTGGGGGTCACAAAGACCATGCCTGTGTTTATCACTGAAACAGGCTGGAAGCATGCTGAAGGGCTAAGTTTTGATAAATCCTTGCCTAGTGCAGAGGTTGTGGCAAACTACCTAAAAAAAGCCTTTTTAGAAGCTTGGCAAAGTAATCAAATTGTGGCCGTAACCCCCTTTTTATTAAATTATCAGGAAAATCCCTTTGACCACTTTTCTTTTAAAAAACCAACCAGTGAGAAGCAAAATCAAAAAATTTTAGGAGCAACTTTTCCGGAGTATTACCCAACTTACCAGACCATGGTAGATTTACCTAAAACTGCTGGCCGTCCCATCCAAGAAAATAAAGCCCAGCTTATAAAAGGAACTATTTATCCAGTTTTAGTAGCCGGGGAAAACTATCACATTCCCCTAACTTTTAAAAATACCGGCCAATCGATTTGGGGAGAATATGGACCGGTTAAATTACAAGCAACTGCAATAAATAATGATTTAACAATTGATCCGGTTATCTTCCCTAATAGAAAAATTGATCCTGGTCAAGAAATCACTGTAGTACTTCCGATAACAGCTCCTCAATCTGGGACATTTAAAATCAACCTACAGCTTTTTGCTGTGGATAAAGCTTTTGATCAACCAGCTTTAGAATTTGCCACTAAGGTTGAGCCCCCGGTTTCATTGGTAGTTAAAGCAACGCTGGCTTGGAAGAAAAACTTTATGGGGAAATATCTCCTTTCAATTATTTCTGATGTTTTAACTACCACCACACAAGTTAATCTTGATAGTTTAGGAAAAACAGATGAGCTTGAGGCAAAGTATCTTTTGCCAGAACACCAATTTAAATTTACACTTCAAAAACCCTATTATCATCCCAAGACCATAGAACTTACTGTGAAATCTGGAGTCAATGAGTTAGATTTTGGCAAGCTTCAACCAAGTCCTTTATCAGCAATTTTTCACCCCACAGAGCTTTTTAAACTCTTACCATTTTTAAATTAGCTTTAAATTTGGGGGGTTGACAAGGTACTACTCTATATGGTATAAACTAAACACTTGTGAATCGCAAGATACACAAGTTCTCGAAGAAAGCCCCGCAAGGGGCTTTTTTCGTGGGAAAAAGCACAAAATTGGTATTCTATAAAGTTAAGCACTGCGTTATTTTATTATGGTTAGACTTGTACTTTCTTTGTGACTTTACTTGTGATCTGTGATGACACAAATTAGTGACATGTCATATTTTTGTAACACATTAAGAATTAAATTAATCAAATTAAAGAGCAAAATATTGTTTAAAGGCTTCTTCTTTCTCTATTTTATTTGCTACCAAATAAAGCACTTCTCGATCTAGACCATAATATTGCCTTAAAAATTCTATTTGTTTGTCACAAGGATATGGTGTTAAATACACGCTTTTTTGTAGTTTTAAAAATTCCATTTTCTGTAAAAACCGTCTAAAAATTTCACTTAACATCCTTTTTTGCTTTGGAATATCATAAATAATAATTCTCCATTTACCATCCCATTTTGGTGGTTTATCAATCATTAAATCCTCAAGGCTATATTTTAAGTATTTAATTTTGCCCTTTTCTGTTAATTTAATACATGTTTTACCATCTTTTTCGCCAATCTCAACCTCTTTCTGGCTATACAGCCTATTTAAAATAATATTTAGTCTTCTGGTATCAAAACAATTCCAGGCTTTAAATTCCTTTTCCTTTTGTCTCTTTTTATAAAGATCAATAACAGGTTTTAAGGCCATTGGTAGGCCTGGAATAGCTACTGTTCCCACAACCAGAGCACTAACACCAAGCAAAGTGACAACATCTTTAACCATGGGATTAATTGAAGAATTTTTAATTCTTTTATTCCTTGTGTTCATAGTGTTCATAACATTGCCCACAAAGTTAGAATATCACAAATACATGATATATCGTGATTGTGTGATATGTAGATGTTTATTACATCTACAATACTTACGATTGGTACTTATGATTGGTTTGAGACTAAGCGTAAAATATGATAAGCTTAGTAGGTTATTTGGTGGCTGTAGCTCAATGGTAGAGCACAGGTCTCTGACTATTTCAGAGATAGGTGTATTTACATTTGTACTTTGAAATATTATGATAAGTTCATGCCTTATAGTTCTTGTCTTATCTGCGGAAAAGAGTTTTATGTAAAACCCAACTGGTTAAAATTAGGGTGGGGTAAATATTGCTCTAGAGACTGTGTATTTAAAAGTCAGAGGAAAGGTAGATGGGTAAGGTGTTTCATATGTAAGAAGCAGGTCTGGAAGGCTCCTAGAGCTCTCATACATTCTAGGAGTGGTAGGTACTTTTGTAATAAGTCTTGTCAAACCCTATGGAGAAATCAAGAATTTATTGGTTCAAAGCACGGGAATTGGAAAACAGGTGAGAAAAGTTATAGAGATATCTTAAAACGTAGCAAGATTACTCCAATATGTGAGCGTTGCAAATCAGATGATGTTAGGATACTTGTAGTACATCATTTGGACAGAGATAGAAAAAATAACAAAGTTGAGAATCTTGCATGGGTCTGTCATAATTGCCATTATCTTATTCACCACAATAAGAAAGAAAACAAAATATTCATGGAGGCGTTGGTGTAACGGTAGCACAACAGATTGTGGATCTGTTAGCGGGGGTTCAACTCCCCTACGCCTCCCCAAAGAAGGTTATTCTGCAAAATGGGGAACTCTTAGATCCTCAGAAGATTCAATATCAACTAAAGAGGCACTGTGAGAGTCCAATGTTTCTTGCATCCCGTCAATCTTCTTGTTTATCACTGACAACTGATCTTTTATTAATTGAATGGTGGCGGATTGAGTAGATCGATATGATTCGGAGAGGTCTACTTTATGTTTAACAATTTCTAGCAGCTCTACAACTTTTGTAAGATCATCACTTTTTGCCATGCTTTTATGCTATTAAATTTGAGGAGGAAAAGCAAGGAAGATCCTTTGCATCAAAACTTCTCAATTGGGTACAAACTGAGTCCAGCCACCCCCAGCAAACGCGGCCTCATTAACTCTTTTTAGCCTCATCTTCTCTCCATTTAGCATTAATAACACGCTCCCCAACTATAATATCCTGTTTGGTATGGTCAGTAAATAAAAGTTTTGATATTTTATCAAAATCTACCCATGAACAAGCACCTTTTTTAAGAGGATTAAACTCCTGTGGGTTTTTTACTTCAGCATAAAACACATAATTAATTTTATCCCGTCCATCGTGAAAATAATCATAAACTGGATAAATATTTTTTGATTTAAGGTTTAAGTTAAATAATTCATTTACAATCCGTTGAAAAGTAGTTTGAGTATCCTCTTTTTCATCACTATCCCCTCCCAGTGTAGACCATAAAGAAGTTGTACCATCTTCTTGTTGGAACGAAAGTAAAAGAATTTGATGAGTTTTCAGGCTGTAGAGAAACCCACTTGCATAAAAGGAAGTTTGCACGGATGCAGTATAACACAAGTAAATTATCAAGATTTGCTTTTGTGCTCATCTTGTGATGAAATATGGCTATCTATGATAGAAATTCCTGGAGTTATCATTACTAGCGAGCATGTACTTAAATTAAGTCCACCCATTTGGCAGGCTCCTTTTTCTATGCATAATCCCGATGATTTATCGCGTTTTGCTTGTCATAAACTTACACCGAATGGTTTACGAGAGTGTGAACCAAATAGTGGACCTCAATCATATAAATCTGATATAGGCAGGTTTTATTATTTAAATCCGAATGCTAGGTGTGCAGATGTTGATGAGGTTATTTATGCTGCCAGTATGAAAAATAAATATGATTTTGCGGTTTTTGCCCAAATGTCGGAAAGATCCCAAATTGAAGGTTATTTGACACAAGCAAGATTTGTGAGTCGTTTAGCACTCCGATTTATGTTTGGGTTATTATCCGAAGAGGAATTTAATTATTTCCCTCTTCAAAGTCTCCCACTAGATGAGGCCATGAAAGCTTTTATGAAACACCAAATAAGAACTTGGGGACGTCTTACCAAAGTTGCTTTTGGTTTAATGATTGAGAATAGTGGAATTTACCGAGTTTGGAGCTACGACCAATTAAGTAATAAACAAACCCAACCACAATTTTATTAAAAATTTTATAACAAAACTTGTTTTTTGGCTCAATTTGTGGTATATTTAGCGAAATTATTAGAACTCTGTAAGTAATTGATTAAAATCATGACAGAACACGAGGGGTTGCCGCCTGAAGAAGTAGTAGCTGAAAAGAAATTACCCTTATTCCCAGTAATTTACTTTCGTGCCGATGCAGATCATAAAATAGTTCCAGATTCAGTAAGTGAAGGATTTAAACAGTGTTTTTCGTCTCCTAATGTTATTTCTGAAATAACATGTGATCAAACAGCTTGGGGGCGAAGATTGGGATGTAGAAAAACATATTGTCCAGCCATATGCAGTCCATCCGGAGAATGGCTAAAAGTGATAACTATTAACTCTGGTTCGGAGGTTGCACATACCATTATTAACGTAACTGATGAAAGAAGACAAACAAAAACTGATGGTTTGACCAAAATTTATAATCAAGCTTATTTTGGAGAAAAAATTGATGAATTGGATGCTATGAAAAGTGTTAGTGGGCTTGTGGGTATTTTGGATCTTAATCATTTTAAAGAATATAATGATGAAAATGGTCATTCAGCAGGTGATGAACTATTGCAAGAAGCTGCTGATTTTTTACAACATTTATGCCGTCAACAAAATGGTACTCCTCGTAAACATGATACTGTGGCGAGAATTGGTGGAGATGAGTTTGGAATAATAATTACAAATATACCAAACAAAAAAACTGCTGAAACAATTAATAGAAGAATTAAAGCTGCAATAAAACAATCAGGCTTTGACCTGGCCTATGGTTCTGCTTGGGTAAGACAAGGCCAAGGTTTTACTGATGCCAAAGTTATTGCTGACCGACGTATGTATAATAATAAAATTGAAATGTATAAAAAGAAAGGTAGAACGAGTACACCCCGTAATTTTAGAGGATCATTGCCACTTTCAGCAGCTTAGTAAAATTTAAGCCAAATATGGAAGGGCAAAATAGAAAAAGATAAAGCTGATAACAATAATTGTTAGAAGTCCCACTAAAAAGCTCACCTCATGTTTCTTTTCTTGCACACTGGAGTTTTCCATTTTTATAGACTGCCTGGACCAAAATCAAGCTGGAGAGCATTATTGAAGCAGTGATCGGGCCCTGACCTCGTAAACTACCCCTGGAGGTTTTTCTAAATAATATTGACAGAAGCGCATTCCCCCTTTCCGTAGGCCAATTGTAATTTTTTAAATTGAGAGATTAACAAAAAAGATGTAATAACTTTGCAAGAAGAGTAGATCTTTTAAGCACAAAGCAGACAATATGAAGTTACAGGGATTACTGCCAACCTTTTGGGGTCAATCACCTTACCACATTTATCACAAATGCCATAAGTGCCATGATGCAGTTTAAATAAGGCATGAGTAATATTGTGATAATAGTCCAGTAAATGGCTTTTAGAAACTACAGCTGTAGCATGAACATCAGCTTCCCAGGCATCAGTACCAATTTCTGATGGTACAATCACACTTTCAGAAACAACTGGATCACGAGCCTCCAAGGTCTTGAGCTGTTCTTCAAGCTGCCTTCTTTTTAGCAGTAAATATTTTTCAACTTTTTGGATCGTATCAACTGGTAACATAAGTACCATACTAACCTCAAGATGTAAGAAGACAACCAAGAATAAGTAAGAATATGGTAAAATTTTAAGGTGACCAAAAAAATACTGCTTCTGCTCTCTATAATTTTATTTCTATCATTTATTTTGTTTTCCTATTTAGTAGCTAAAGAAAGATTTGTCCAGGTTGATTTTGATACTACTGTTAAAGTTCAAGATCGTCTAACCAGAGGATTTGATGCTCCTTTTTCTCTTTTTTCTCTGCTTGGTTCGGCTGAAGCAACAGGAGTACTTTGGCTAGTATTGTTTATTTTTGCCGTTATTAGGCGTTGGTGGTTCACTGCCATATCATTATTTTTATTTTGGGGGGCTTTGGCTATTGAGGTTTTTGGTAAGGTGTTTGTTTATCATCCAGGGCCTCCATTTTTATTTTACAGAGGATTATTTGAATTTAAATTTCCCAGTAGTTATGCCCATACTGCCTATTCTTACCCATCAGGCCACCTAACCAGAACTAGCTTTTTAATTACTTTTTTAATGGTTTATCTTTATCTTAAAACTTCCAAAAGGGTTAATTTCTTGCCTCAATTGGGATTAGCTGGATTTTTAGCATTAATGTTCGTTTCTAGAATTTATTTAGGAGAACATTGGGCAACTGATGTAGTTGGGGGAACTCTACTTGGTGCATCTTTGGGTATCTTAACTGCTTTAACTATTCCGACTAAAAGACGGGTTCCTTCGCCAGACATTTAACACTGCCTGGGCTGTTTTTTGAGGATGATGACGCAATAGTAACATTGGCCCTTTTTTACCAATTGTTTCAAAGGCTGTGGCTAGAGGTAATTGATAAACATTTTTAGCATAGCTACTTAACTTTTCATCTACTACCACTGGCTCCTGTTTAAATTTTAAATAAGCGTCTCTTACATTTTTCTGTAAATGATTACCATTGGCAATAAAATCATCAAGCCTAGAGCCCAATAAATTAGTAACAACTTTAGCAAAATCAGAAGCTTGGTAGCCATCGGTTTCCCCCGGCTTAGTTACCAGATTACAAATCATCACCTTTCTAGCTTTGGATTTTTTAACTGCTTGAGGCAGGCCATCAATTAAAAGATGTGGTACTACGCTGGTCCAAAGATCCCCCGGCCCAAATAAAATAATATCAGCCTCCAAAATAGCAGTTCTAACTTGAGGTAAAATTTCAGCCTTTTTGGTAAGCCAAGCATCAATAATCTGGCTGCCCTTACCCCTAGTATCAATTTGATGTTCCCCGGTAATAACTGCACCATCTTCAGTTTTGACAACCAAGTCTACTCCATGTTCAATGCTAACTGGTAAAACCTGGCCACAAGGCTTAAAAACTTTTTGTAAATAGGAAACAGCTGCCAAATCTGAACCAAAAATTTCCGTGGCAGAAAGATACATAAAATTACCAATTCGGTGGCCATTAACACCACCTTGGAAAAACCTGCTGCCTAAAAATTGTTCATCTTCTGGACATTTAGCCAAAGCGGCAAAAGCCTGAATACCATCTCCTGGGGGTAATATTCCATGCTCAACACGCAAAATACCTGAACTTCCACCAGAGTCAGTGATGTTGTAGAGGGCAGTAATTTTACTTTTGCGCTTTAGGCCTTTTAAAACTGCGTATCGGCCTGTGCCCCCCGCAATACTGACAATTTTGACCATCAATTTTTAATCATAACATATGAGTGCTACAATATACATGTCTGGAGGCGGCAAGTCAGACTTGCCAGCCGGGTCAGACTCGGCGCCTGTAGCTCAATGGATAGAGCGTCTGTCTTCGGAACAGAAAGTTGGGGGTTCGACTCCCTCCAGGCGCGCACTTCGCTAACGCTCAGTGTAAACAAGGGCCGCTAGCTCAATTGGCAGAGCAACTCCCTCTTAAGGAGTAGGTTCTCGGTT
>CAZZHC010000004.1:4377-35274 GCA_964653745.1 uncultured Gammaproteobacteria bacterium | reverse complement strand
GGTAAGCTGAATGGTTGAGAAAGGCGGTTTGCATCAACGGTTTGTTGCTGAGAAAATTCAGCTTGGGCTAAAGATTTTCTAATTGGAGGGAAAGCCAGAACTGGTTGATAGCCGGCAAAATAAAGGACCAAAAAGGTCCCCAAAAAGATCCTGATATTAGTTAGCTTCCTTAAACCCCCAAACCTTGGAAGCTGATGTTTGAAGTCAAGCGTTTTTAGGGCGACCCCGGCCGCAAGACCTCTAGGCAGCAGGTTTTTAGACTGCTGTATAAACATAAGTTCCCGCGCAAGGCGGGAGCACAAATAGCAATTCTAGCAGACTTAAGCTGGAAAATCAAATTAAAGGGCTGATATAATTGGATGACTTAATGAAACTATGAAAAAAACTCTTTTTTCTATCTTAGTGCTGTTGAGTGTGATAGTGCTCGCGATCCGATTTGTCCAGGCACCCCTTGTTCAAAAATTAGGTTTGGAAGGCAAGGGGGGAATCAAAATTACTTCATTACCAGACGGACTAAATGTGCTTATTAATGGTGAAGAAGTAGGTAAAACTCCTTATGAAAATAATGATTTAAAACCTGCCGAATATCAAATTAAACTCACGGATGGGGATGCTACTTGGCAGGGAAAAGTTCAAGTTAATGGTGGTACCCAGGCTATAGTTAATAGAGAACTATCTGCCAGTGTGGCCTCATCATCAGGTGAAGTATTTACTTTAACTAAAGGTCAGGGAGTAGTGGTAGCCTCCACTCCCACTGGAGCAAAGGTGGAAATTGATGGCAAAGATTATGGGACAACTCCCTTAACAATCCCTGATCTTGCTGTTGGAGAACATACTTTTATGCTGTCTCACAGCAACTTTTTAAAAAGGAGTATTAGGGCCAGTTTGCCCCCCAAATTATCTTTAAATATTGTGGTTGATTTGGCCATGGGTGAAATCGATTTGACTACCAGCGCTGCTTTTACCACCACCAATATCCCTAAAGTGATAGTTAAACAAACCCCAACTGGTTTTTTAAGAGTTAGAGATAAACCATCAGTGGCAGGGCAGGAAATTAGCCAAGTTTCTGTTGGACAAACTCTAATTTTAATAGAAGAGTTGTCTGGTTGGGACAAAGTTAAGCTTGATAACGGTACAGAAGGATATGTGTCAGCCAGCTATGTTGAAAAACAACCCTAGTTAACCACCCAGGTAATAGGTAATAAAAATAGTGGTTGAGAGCCAAAGTATAATAGTAATTAAAAGTGGCTTATCTGTTAAAATGACCCGCTCTGGTGATTCCCCGCCACGCAGCTCATATACAATGTATAAATATCTCATTACTCCATAAATCACAAAAGGGACAGTAGCCATTAAATATTTAGCCTCAACTAGGGGTAGGGCAGCATTATTTAAAAACCCAGCTAGATTGGTTTTAATTACCACCGGAGGTTGTTGAAAGGCAAACAGAGCATAGGTGAGCCAAGCAGCATTGGCAAACATGGAGGTTAAAATATCAAGCAAACTTTCTGGATAATGGAGTAGAGTTTCTCGGTGTTTTGCCGCCTGATTGGACATTAAGGTGAGCTCTGATCTCCTTTTTCCAATTGCCAAAAAGAGGGAAAAGGAAATAATAGACAGTAAAAACCAGACATTCAAATGGGCATTAATGGTCCAAATCCCGGCATAAACTCGTAAGACAAAGCCAGCTGCAATCATCATCACATCCAGTAAAATCACTGATTTTAAATAAGAGGAATAAACAAGTTGTAGTAACAGATAGCCTACTACAGCATAAAAAAGCACAGGAGAAATACGGTAAGCCAGTGGTAAAATAACCACAATTAACCCTAAAGCAATCGCCACAGCCAGTTTGGCTGGAATTACCCCAGAAGCAATGGGGCGCCGACTTTTAAAAGGGTGTTGGCGATCCCTTTCAATATCAAAGACATCGTTTAAAAGATAGGTGGCGGAGGAAATCCCGCAGAAGATTAAAAAGGCTTGGGTAATTAAACCTAGGGCATCCATATTGACAAACTGACCAGAAAAAATTAGCCCGGCAAAGAGGGCAAAGTTTTTAATCCATTGTCTGGGCCTTACGGCTTTGATAAGTCCCCAAGCGAGTTGAACCATAAGACAAATCCTGTAAAAATAACTACTACCAGCACGGCGGTAAAAATTTTACTTTCAGTGCCAACCGCCAGCGCTATCGCCCCCAACATAGCAGATCCAGTAATATAAAACAAGCTAATCTTTTGATGAGACCAACCCAGGTCAACTAATTTATGATGCAAATGTCCTCGGTCACCCCAGACTGGAGATTTTCCTGCTAAAAGCCGTCGCCAAAAAGTGTAAACAAAATCCACTGCTGGAACTGCTAAAACAAGGAGGGCTGTGGCTAGCTTGGCCCCCGATAAAATGGCTAAAATAGCCAAAATGTAGGCTAAGATAGTGGAGCCAGAAAAGCCTGGAAAAATTTTGGCCGGGTGCCAGTTGAAAATTAAAAAGGCTAAAGATACCCCTGCTACAATAAAAGCAAGCTTGGCAACCATCAATTGATTTGGGTCACCCTGCCAGTAAAACTTAAGTGATAATAGGCCTAAAATAATAGCAGCAACGGTGGTAATTCCAGGCATTTGGCCATCTACCCCCTTTGACCAATTAACAATTTGGGTTAAGGCCACAATCCAAAATAGAGCCAATATATCAGCAATAATAGCGATGTTGTGTTGTCCCAATAAGTTAACAGTTAAATGGGGTTGATCTAAATGGATAATAGAACCAGAAAGAAAAGTTGGTAGATTAGGAAAATGAGCTAGGGGATTGGTAATAAAAGAGATACCAATACCAGATCCTACTGCCAACATGGCTGCTAAAAACGTTAAAAATAAACGAAGGTAGGGATTAAAGTTGGGCAATTTATCATCAATTAAGCCAGCGATTAAAAGTAAAGTTAATCCTGCTAAAATCCCAGCCAGGTGTTTATCAAGTGGCAAGAAAAATAAGATGGTGGAAACTAGTCCCAGATAGATAGCTAGTCCTCCTGCCCGGGGGATAGTGACTTGATGAAGGTGGGCAGGGTGAGGGCGGGTTTTAGGATCATCAACCAGCCCAAATTTTTTAGCCAGTCTAATAGTTAAAGGTGTTGCTACAACTGTGATGATAAAAGCAGTTAAAGCTGGGAGTGTAAAGTCCATTAAATGAATATTAACAAAATTTTTAAGGCAGTGATTAAAACAATGAGATTAATAAAAACTACACTAAAGAGTAGAATTTTTTTTAAAACTTGTTGGACTGTGTGGAGTTGAAAAGTGATTAAGGTGTTCACTGTTGCCAATAGTATTAAAGTGGCTGGTAAAAATAAAAAGCCTTGTTTACTGATAAGTTGCTTTTGTCCCCAAGGTAGAGAATAAAATAGAGGAAGTTTGGCTGGTAGGTGGCTATATAAAATGAGTACTAGCCCACCAATTAGTAGAGCAGAAAAAACGGAAAGTATGGCTGGTATGATCAATGCTCTATTCATTAATTTTGTCTTACTTTGGTGGTGACTCGAAACTCCATATATTTTCCCAACATTAATCTTGTTTGAGCATCAATGGCCGGAATTGAAGTGATGGTAACCAAAACTATTGGAATTAAAACCCACTGGGCATAAGACCAAACTCTTTGTAAAATTGACCAATTAGCTGGTCTTTTGGGAACCACTTTTTCATTAACATAAATAGTTGACAGTAACCCCAAAAAAGCCCCAGTTAAAATCCAAGAAGAAATTACCGGTAGATTATAAGCTACTACTGATGAGGAATAATGAGGATTTATAAAAGGGATTATTAGGCCAGCAAAAGTGACAAAAAGGGCTAAAGTACCCCACCTTAAATAGCTCCATAAAATAAACAATAATTTATTGGTTTTATTCCAAAAATCCATATCTTGATTATGGAAATACTGTTTGACAATAAAGGGAATGTGTTCTACGCCATAAGCCCAGCGTTTAAGCTGTAAATATTGGTTTTGGAAAGTTTTAAGCAAATTTACATCAGAAACAGTATCAGCAGAAATTGGTAGGAAATGGGGGATAACTTTATAATCACCATTGAAATGATAATAGGCTTTCCAATAAAAACCTGAATCGTCATTAACCTTGTTAGGGATCCATAGCCCAATTTCCATTAAAGGTTTTAAATTAATTGAAAGGGAAGAAAAGTTAATATATTTATCAGAACCTACCATTTCTGATAATTGCCAAAAAGCAGTGCCTGAAGCAATTACTCTCATAGGAGTAGGAGCTTGCCAGTAGTTGTTGTTGTACAAAAAGGCCCCGGTAAAAGATCTTTTATCTCTTACCTCTTTGGGTGTTGATAAATATTTGTGTAGGGCTCCAGCTAAAAATTTGTGGTGGATGACAAAATCAGCGTCTAGGGTTGTTACCAAAACTTGGTTTTCCCCAATTCCCAATTTGTTAAACTCTTTAACAGCATTTTTAATAATCCAGTTGCGGTTGGTGCCAGGTCCTGGAACCTCACCTTCTAAACCAAAAGGATGAATAGTGGTAAAAACTCCACCAATTTTTTGATTAATTTTTTGCAAATACTGGGTAGTAGTGGCAATTTTATCAGGGCTTTTCTGCTGTTCTCTTTCTTCAAAACCAACTGCCAAAAAGATTTTTTTCTTAGGATAATTGGAGTTGGCGATAGCATCAAAAGCAGGAATTAAGACATCAAGGCTTTCAGTATAGGTTGGAATAACCAGTAGGTGATAATAATTTTCCCACTCCTTTGGAAAATCCTGTTGTAATTTTTCCAGCCAATCCACCCTTTTGGCATGCTCCATTTTTTTATAACCTAAATATAAAAAGAGGGCGATCCGAACAGAAGAAAGCAACCAATAAATATCAGCCAAAATAATGAGGTACGCCACAGCAAAAGGTAGGGTAAAAGATAACCAAATTGGGGAAGTTAAAGCCAGCCAAGTTAAGGCTCCGGGAAAAATTTCTAACAACCTTTCAATTAAATTGTCGTGCTTTTTGACAAAATTTTTCTCTAGTTTTTCCGAAAAGATAAAACTTTCAGCCATCAGGTGATGAACCAAAACTCCAAAACCAGAACCAATTAGAAAAATGGAAATTAAAAAACGGTCGCCCAAAAAATAGACTAAGATGCCAGCCAAAAATAAAACAGCACCTAGGCTGCTATGGTGGAGGTGAGTCCGGTTGGGTTTTAGTCTGCTCCATAATTTTGATCCAACTTGGGTAGAATAAAAAGATAGGACTACGCCCAAAACAAAGGTTAAAATAATCCGCATACTCCAAGTATTATACTATGCCGAACAGTTTTTGAGCATTGCGGTAAATATGTTGGCCAATTTCTTCAACCGGGAGATCTTTGGCTTGGGCAATAGTTTTGACAACATCAACCACACTGGTAGGCTCGTTTCTCTGGCCATGTTTTCCTTCAGGTGGGGAAAAAGGGCTATCGGTTTCTGCCAAAATTTTATCCAAAGGGACGGTTTTGATAATTTCTCTTAAGGTGTCATTTTTAGGGTAAGTGATTATACAGGAAAAAGATAAATAAAAACCCTGATCTAAAATTTTTTGAGCCAAATTGGTCGAACCAGTAAAATAATGAAAAACCACTGGCAGACCGGCAAGGTCTTGCCAAGGTAGGAGATCCCAGCCCCCTCGGCAGTGGATAATGAGTGGTAAGTTTAATTTTTTGGCCAAATTAATTTGGGCTAAAAATAATTGTTGTTGCCTTTGTACTAAAATTGGGTCAGCAGTAGAGGAGGGGAGAAAATCCAAACCACACTCTCCCACGGCCACAACCTTATCTGGAGCAGTGTGGTATATTTCCTCCAGTTTTTCTATGTTATCATGTATGGATACATCAGTAGTCAGGTGAGATAATTCATCGGGATGAAGACCAATAGTAGAATAAACCGAAAGGCCGCTAATACCAGCAAGTTTACCCTGAGCTTGTCGAAGGGCTTGTCTGCTGTTTTCCAAATCCGTTCCCACATTAATAATTGTAGTGACACCAGCAGTAAAAGCCCTTTTAATCACATCATCAAAATCTGATTTGAAACTATTCCAGGTTAAATGTGCATGAGTATCAATTAACATTGGGTTAATTATATGCTGTTGGACTGTAAGTGTGAACTGGTTAACTGATAAATCTGACAAGATATGAGTTAATACAATAAATGGCTTCTTGTCAGGAAAAAATAGATTCTGCTTCAGAATATACACTTCCCCCTCCGAGGGTCGTGTTGACTGACCTTTGTCAACAGAAAGGCTTATCGGAAACAATAATTGATAAGATAGCTGCTTCTCCGAAATATCAAGATTTAGAGGCTGCTTCTTATGGGGAAATTTGCCCGACTAATAAAAATCCTTGGGGAAATCGGACGCTACTTCAAAGGATAAATGCTTGGGCCCTGGAAATAAGAGTTAATCAGTGTTTGTGGATGAGAGAAGAAAGCATGGTAATGAGGCTTAGGTTGGTTGTTAAAGCTTTGGCTATTCGTAATAAGCTTTTCCCGGCTGATCAAAATCCAATGCCAGAAACCCTACTTTATTCATTAATAAACCACCTTATTGATGAAGGCTTACACCTAAATTCTGGGGAAAAGTGATGGAGCAGATTTAATTTGACCAGAAAATTGGGTTAAGATTTTTTCTGCAGTTTCTGGCAAGAAAGGTTTTAGATTATGGGCAATTTGTCTGATTTGCCCAACTAAATCTTCCAAAATTCCCTTGACTTTATTTTCAGATAATTCCCAGGGTTTTTGTTGATTAATTTGTTTATCAGCCTGGGAAATTTGAGACCAAATAAAAAATAGAGCTTCATTAAGTTCATATTCTTGGATAGAATTCACAATCTCTTGACTTAAATAATTTGAATTATTTTTAACAGTAATATTATGTTGTTGGCAAAGTTTAGCAACTCTGGCCACTAAATTTCCCAAACCATTAGCCAAATTAGCATTATATATTTCATAAAATCTATCCTCAGAAAAGTCACCATCTTCTAAAATGGGTTGAGCTAAAAGATAGTAACGCAGAGCATCTACTGCCAAATTTACTCCTTTATCTTTTAGATTTTGTACAAACTCAATTGGATCAATAATATTGCCTAAAGTTTTGGAGATTTTCTCACCCCCAATATTTAAAAATCCATGAACTAAAATTTCTTTGGGTAATTTTAATTTGGCTGACAGTAGAATAGCCGGCCAATAAACAGTATGAAAACGGTAAATGTCTTTACCAATCACATGTAAATCTGCTGGCCACCATTTATTATATTCTGTTTCATCTGTACCAAAACCCACTCCAGTTTGGTAAATATCTAAAGCATCAAACCAGACATAAATTCTCTGATTTGGATCACCTGGCACTGGCACCCCCCAATCTTTGGCCCGTTTATTAGAACGGGAAATACTAATATCTTCTAAACCATGTTTAATAAAAGATAAGGTTTCATTTTTTCTGGCAGTTGGAGAAATTTTAATTTCATTTTTTTTAATGAGCTCTATTAGTTGGTTTTGATATTTTGATAGTCTAAAAAAATAATTTTCTTCACTAACTTCTTCTGGCTTAATTTTATGTACTGGACAAAGTTCATCCAAAAGTTCGCCTTTAGCATAAAAAAGTTCACAGCTAACACAATAAAGCCCCCGATAATCTTTTTTATAAATATCTCCAGCATTTTCACAAAGCTTCCAAAGTTTTTCTACCCCTGGCCAATGTTTTTCTCGATCACTACCTCTTTGAAAAACATCGTAGGAAATACTAAGGGCATCAAGTAATTTTTTAAATTTAGCCGAGTTATCATCACAAAGCTTTTGAACACTAATCCCTAATTTTTCAGCAGCCTGAACATTTTTCAGAGCATTTTCATCTGCGCCAGTCAACAACCCAACTTCTTCACCAATTAAGCGGTGATACCTGGCAATGGTATCAGTAATGATAAATTCATAAGCGTGACCAATATGGGGTGCGGCGTTAACATATGGTATGGCAGTGGTGACATAATATTTTTTCATGGTAGTTGGATTGTAGATGATTTACCTTGGTTGGGCAAGTTTTTTGAGCCTGGGAATTTTTGTTTTATAGGTAATTTTAGTGGGTTTTTTAAGCGATTTAATAATCAAAAAGATAGCTAAAAGGGTAACTGCCCCGGTTAAAATATTTAAATAATGTAAACCTGCTAGAGTGAGCAGTAACATAATCCCAACACTAATAGTTAAGCTTAGCAGGATAAAATCTAAAATTAAATTAAAGATAAAAAATAACAGAAAAAATAAGGGGATAAAAAAGAGAGCTAGTTGAAAAATTGTAGCAGTGGTAAAAGTTGTTGGAGGTTTAATTTGAAAAACTACCCAGCTAAAAATTAATCCACAAATTAAAATAGGTATTAATTTTTTTAAATATTTCATTATTTCATTTTACAACAGTGTGAGATTATTTATAGTTTTCAAGATAAAAGCTGGTATAATATTTTTCCATGGTAGTAGGTAGAAATTTTTGGGTCATTGCGGCAGTGGCTATTGTTTTAATTTTAATCTTGGGATTTTGGTCCAGGTCCAGGACCCGTCAGAAGGAAGTTTCGGTACCATCAACCCCCACTTTAACCCAAGTTTCCCCCACTCCCCAAGGTGGGGTGAGTATTAAAAACTTTGCTTTTAATCCTGCCGATACTGCTATTAAAGTGGGAGAAACTATCACTTGGGTTAATGAAGACAGCGCCCCTCATACCATCGTCAGCGATCCTAACGGAGCAACTTTTATGAGTGAGAACTTAGGTCAAGGCCAGAAGTATTCTTTTACTTTTTCTCAAGCAGGAAGCTTTTCTTATCATTGTGGGGTCCACCCCAACATGATAGGGAAAATTATTGTTACCCAGTAGCTATCTTCCTTTCTTTTTCGCCAGTTAGTACAATTTAGCTATGTTACTTAATATTTCCTATTACCTAATTTTGGGTAAACCCCTAATTTTTTATTCAGGAATTTTAACACTACTATTACTACTTTTTACTGCCTTTGTTGGGTACAGACATTTTATAGGTAAACCAATTTTAGCTTTTAAATGGCATCCAAGGCTAGCCATAATTACTATTATTTTAGCCCTTATTCATAGCCTCATGGGCCTATCAGCCTACTTTAAATTTTAAACTCCAACTACTTCAAAGGTGGAACCCGTTGGGGGATTTTTGGTAGAATAAGGCATGCTTTTATTAATTACTTCCAAAGCTGATGTAAAGACTTTGAAACAGGTCGCCGAGGATTTAGAAGGTTATATTAAATTTGTAGTTGATGTAGAAAAAGGCATCTTAACAGCTGGAGGCTTGCGTCATTTTGAAGGGGAAGAATTACTTTTAAAAAATGGCAGTAATCAGCAAAATTTATGGGGTGGAGGTTTGGATTTAGAAACTGGAGAATTGGATTTTGATTCAATGATCAATATTAGGTCCAATCAAGGAAATCCCAGCAGGGAAATTTTATCAGAAGATTTAAGAAAAAAAATAGAAAAAATTGTGAGGAATTTACTAAAATGAGCGCTCAAGATTTAACATTAAATATTGCTGTCAATTTAGGAAGAGTATCAAGGTGGGCAGTTGAAGGGAAAGAAAATAGAGTCCAACAATTTTTAAATGAAACAGAGGATTATTTAAAACAGCTGGAAAATACCCCCAAAAATGATCAGTTCAGCCACACATTTATTTCTTTTAAAAAAAATTTTGCTAAGTTAAAAAATAATATTAAGTTAAATAATGAGTGGGCAGAGGATGCTTCAACTTGGGCCAATATTTTAACCCACCGAGCAAAATTAGCTTAAGATATTTTATGACAACAATCAGCTATAGCAGATCTTTGTCCTATTTCTTGTTTTATTATGCTGTTGGATTTATAATCCACTTCAAATGTCTTTTTTCTCTTCCCGTGAGATAGGTTACCAACCATTTTTAGATGGTTTTATTCCGCAGCTTAATATTAACCATTTACAGAAGAAGCCAGTTGCTGACGAATTAGCAACAGAAGTTGCTAATGCTATAGTCTTAGAGACGAATATTACTTTTCCAGTAGATGTAGTTTCTTTGGCTAATTTATGTTGTATTCCTCGAATTATCGAAGAAAAAGGACCGACCTATTGGAATGGATGCATAGTACCTTTGGTGGGTTGTGAAGATTTATACGATTTAATTAAAGTTCGGCCTCCGCTTTGCGAGTGGGAGAAAAGAGCAACAATTGCTCACGAAATAGGGCATAAAATTTTAAAATTGTTAGGGCTAACCGATTGTCAGTATTACATGGGGGAATCTTTTTGTAACACTTTTGCTGCTACCATACTTGCACCAGATCACTTAATTCATGGGCAAATTAAAGAAAATGGTTTAACGCCACCAGAACTCTTTGAAAAACTTTTAGAAGAGGCTAAATTTCCTCCTTATATGGCGGCAAAGAGGTTGATTGATGCCGGGCTTTATCCACACACAATAGCTACCATTTTTGTAGGGAGGTATTTTAAAGATATGTATGGACGGACAAACAATCAAATGATTGATGCTGATTATTTATATTTTCGAGGGAGAAGTGACTTGGGAGATAATAGAAATAGTGGTAATAAGAATGATAGTTTTGTTGGTTTAACCAATTATTGCCACTATAATCGTGAATTATGGAATAATCCGGAAGAAATAATAGAGCTTGAGGAACTTTATGGTTATGAAAGCAGCGGCCCTGATTTACCAATATCTATTTTTAGAATAGATGCCCAGAGTTTAGTACTAACATCAGATGGGGTGCCCTGCTATCAAGTCATATTTATGGAAAAAGGGCAAAAGATAGCAGAGGTGACAGATTTATATTATTTTAACGAGGGTAAGGGGGAAGTTTTAAATGGGGAAGATCTGGGTTGGGAATAATTTTAAATCCCAACCACTTCAAAGGTAGAACCTGTTGGGGTTTTTTGGACCTCAATTCTGGTTGGAAATTCTTCTTTTAACTCATCTAAATGAGTGATGACTAAAATTTTAGCAAAATCATTTTTAATCACATCCAAAGCCTCAACAATCCTTGATCTTCCTTGAGCATCCTGGGTGCCAAATCCTTCATCAATCACTAAAAATTGTAGTTTTGACCCAGCCCGGTGGGTTAACAGTTTTGATAAAGCCAGCCTAATGGCAAAATTAACTCTAAATTGCTCACCTCCAGAATATCCTTCATAAGGTCTTTCTCCCATCTCATCAGAAATAATAATATCTAAAGTTTCAATAATTCCTCTTTCTCCCCCCACCACCTTATTCTTAGTTTCTCTTTGGGTTTCAAATCTAACTTTCATCCTTCCTTCAGTTAATTTTTCCAAGAGTCTGTTGGTTTCATCCTCAATTTCAGGGATAGCAGTTTCTATAATCATGGCCTGGATACCTTTTTTACCAAAGGCTTGGGCCAACTCTTCAAAAGCTTCAGCTTGGTTTGAGAGGGCTATTTTTTCTTCTTGTTTTTGTTTTTTTATTTTAGCCATCTGATCTGCCCTACTGATAAGTTCTCTAATTTGGCCCAAGGTATCTCTTTCCCCCTTTTCCTCCAAACGAAGCTCTTCTAATTTTTTTTCAACCTCTGCCAGGCTTTGATTAACTTGGTTAACTTTATCTTCTACATCTATTGTTCCTTTAACTTCTTGAGAAAGTTTTTCCACCTGGCTTTGTTTTTTAACAAATAATTCCCGAAGTTCTTTTTGAGTATTCTTTTCACTTATCAGCGTTGCCTCTTTGGTGGTGAGTAGTTCTTTTTGCTGTTGGGCCTCGGCTAATTTTTGTAGTTGAGATTGAATAGTTAAATACCTTTGATGATCATAAGAGTATCCAGCTAATTTTTTAGAAAGTTCTTTTATTTTTAACTCTTCAGTATTAGTCTCAATTTTTTTTAGCTCACTTTCAAAAAGAGTTTGTTTGTCTGTTAGCTCTTTTTTAACTTTGATTTTATGCTGCTGGTCCACTTCTTGCCCACAAGTTGGACATTTAGCAGAGGGTTTTTCTAAACTTTTTAGTTGAGAACAAATTTGATCAATCTCTTGTTGGAGTTGGCTCTTCTTTTGCTGCTTTAATTTTAAATTACTACTGACTTCTGAAATTTCTTTTTCTGTTTCAAGCTGCAGCTTTTTTTGCTCATCCAATTTTTCTTTTTCTTGTTGCAATTTAGTTAACTCGTTAAGTTTTACTCCGGCCCCTTTTAATCCCTCAATTTCTTGTTCCAGTTTCTCAATTGTTTCTTTTCTTTTTTTGCCCTGCTGCAACATCTGATCCAACTCTTGTTTATTTTGTTGATAATTTTGCAAAAGTTTAACTTTTTGCTCTTGAATAATGAGGAGTGATGCTCTCTCGTCTTGTAAAATTTTATTTTGTTTTTCTAAATCTTTAATGTCTTTTTCCAGGGCAGAAATTTTTTCTTCAGTCTGGACTTTCTTTTCTGCTTGATTTTCTCCTCCAGTAAGCTCTGCCTCAATTTCTAGCAGTTTATAATCTAAGAGTCTAATACCCCCTTGAAGATCTTTTAACTTTTCTTTGGCCTTCTCTTCCAATAAGTCATAGTGGGCCAGCCCTAAAATATCAGCCAAAATTCTTTTGCGATCCATGGGGCCCTTGGTGGTAAATTCATCAGCATGGCCTTGTCTTAAAAAGGCAGAGTTGACAAAAGTCTCATATGAAAGATGCAGGGTATCAATAATTTTTTGTTGGGTAGCTTTAATTGTTCCTTCAGTTAAATTATGCATTGTCTCGCCGTTGGCGGAAGAACCACTAAAAAATTCCAGTGAGCTGGTACCGCCACTTTTTAAAGCCCGTTTTCTTTTGACAGTATAAATATGACCATCCAGCTCAAAAGAAAATTCTACCTCCATATTTTGTTGACCAAGTCGGACCAATTGATCTGAAGAGTCACCCAATCTGGATACTCCCCAAAGACACCAAGTGATAGCATCTAAAAGTGATGATTTACCGGCTCCGTTTTGACCAGAAATGGCAGCCAGCTGAAATTTGGTAAAATCCAGAGTGGGAACACTGTTTGAGTAAGAGGTAAAATTGGCCAGAGTTAATTTAGATGGAATCATAATTGGTTAACCAAACACCTTTTGTGTTCTTGTAGGGCAACAATAACTTCCCTAACAAATCTAATTTCTGATTTGGCCATATCATCAATCTTCTGCCAACAAACTGGATTACCTACATCAAGGATACAATCAGGTAGTTCTCCTTGCCACTCGGTGATGATAAAACAACGCAGCCAAACCCCAGTATCACCAAAAATCTCTTTATCAAGGTAAGCATAATTTATTGGTTCAATATTTAATTCTTCTTTAAGTTCTCGTTTTAAAGCTTTTTCAAAATCACGGGTTTCGTCGTCTTCAATTTTGCCGCCAATAAAAATAATTTGTCCTGGAAAAAACTTACTATCTGGAGCTCTTTGCTCCATCAAAATTTCATCCCCTCTAATAATTAAAGCCATTACTGCCTGATCAGTTTTTTGTTCAACCATCTTAATTAATTTTCTAATAACAGGGCAGCAAATTGTTGTAAAAATTTAATCTTTTCTGGATTATATTCTCTGCTTTGAAAATATTTTTGCAAAGCTTCAAGTGGTGTTAATTTTTCTACTTCCTCTGCCCCCTCAATTTTTGCCCTTTCTTTTCTTTCAATATTTTTAGAGATACCAGCAATGTAGTGAGCAGACTGCAGGGCCTTTTTAATTTTATCCATTTCAATTTCTTTTAATAAATCAGCTGGAATATCAATGGTAACTCTGACAATAGTATCTTGAACATTGTGTTTTAAAATGGCTTGTAAAACTGTGTCGGTGGGATTTTGATCATCCGCCAAAAGTTTGACTGGAATGGTTAAAAATTTTCTGGCACCGGAGGGAATAAATTTAAAACTTGCTTGACCCTTATCGGGGATATCCACTAAGATAAAACCTTTATCCTCTTTTTCTTCACCAAAATCAATTCTTTCAGGAGAGCCAGAATATACCACAGGTGGATTTTGTCCCAATACTTGATGTTTATGAATATGGCCCAAGGCCACATAAGATAATTTTTTATTAGACAGTAATGCTAAGGGGGTAGTAACATCACTGCCGATAGCCAGACCTTTTTCACTGCCAAAAGAAGACCCTTCTACCTCTAAATGTCCTGCCAAAATAGCTGGGCTATCTGGCTTAAGTTTTTCGTATAAAGTAGCTAATTTTTCAGCCAAAGATTTAAAATCTTGACGGTGCAACCATGGAGCAGTTACCACCTGTAAATTACCAGATTTAGTTTTAATATTTAAAAGTTCTACTTTTCTAGACACAAACACATCATCAAGTTCTAAGGCTGAATAAATATCTAAAGTATTAGCCTTGCCTTCGGCATTAGGAGTATCATGGTTACCAACAATCAGTACCACCGGAATACCTGCTTTAGTTAGTTTTTTTAATCTTTGTCCAAAACCACGTTGTTGAGTGGGTGAGGGGTCACGGGTTTTATAGGCATCCCCGGCAAAAATAAAAACATCAACATCTTCTTTAATAGCAGTATCAACAATTTGATCAAAGGTGTTAAAAAAATCCAGTAGTCTTGTCTCCAAACCCGTTTGGGGATCAAGTTTGGAATAATTGGTCATACCAAGATGGAGGTCAGCGGTATGAAGAAGCTTCATGTCTAGGATTATACTGTTAAGCCTAATTTTGGTACAATAGATCAAATTTTAAAACATATGAAAATCACACAGCCACTTAAAGATGAGCATCAAGGGATACTGTTAATGATTGATATTTTGGAAAAGATGGCCCAGGTATTGGCAGCTGGAGGTAGGGTTGACCATAACCATCTGGAACAAATATCAGGATTTATTAAAATTTTTATTGACCGATGCCATCATAAAAAAGAAGAGAGTATCCTTTTCCCAATGATGGAAATGGTTGAAATACCCAATGGGCAGCTATTGATTAATGCTTTACTAAAGGAACATTTTGAACTACATAATTTGGCAGGTGGTCTAAATGATGGAATAAGAAAATATGAATCAGGTGATGAAAAAAGTGTTGTTAAAATTGTAGACAGCGCCAAAAATTATGTCACTGGCTTAAGGTCACATATTGATAAAGAAGATAATGTGGTCTATCCATTGGCTGATCAATATATTCCTCAAGAGAAACAAGAGGAGTCATTAAAACAGTTTAATTTTATTGAGCTCAATCAAATTGGTCCGGGACAACACGAAAGATTTCATCAAATGTTGGACGAATTAAAAAAGATTTATCTTTCTTAAATTTGGTAAATTTGAAATTCTCCTATTTTTTGGGTAGGTTTCCAAGTTGGAAAATGGTAAGTTTGAGTAATTACCACAGACCCCTTTTTTAATTCCTTCTGCAATTTTTCTTCTAATTTTTTAACCCCTTTTGGTAAAAGGTAAATATAGACAATATTTGCATCCTTATAAGATTTGTTGAAGATATTACCATGATAAAATTTCGTGTTCCCACATCGGAAGTGGGAAGCTAACTTTATTGCTTGATATTTAGAATAAAAAACCCGGAGCCAGGATTGTTCTATGCCATATGAGTTGGCACCCAATTTGGCAGCTTGCAGCACCACCCTCCCATCACCGGAGCCTAACTCAAAAAAATTAACTCCTTTTTTAACACCAGCTAATTTTAGTACTTGGACCAGTTTAGGATTTTTAGTGGGGACATAAGGAGCATCAGTGCCGGCAAACCAAGACAGCGCCAAAAAACAAACCAGTAATATTATTGCTGATATAAGTAATGTAATGTCCATAAAACTAAATCTGAAATCTATCTCCTAACTAATTTGAGTAGGAAAATTTTAAGAGGCATTAATTTATCAATAAAAGTAAAAAGAAAATATATTGGCCAGTTGAGTACTAAATCAAAAGTGCCAATATATTCAGTGAGCTCTGCCCCCAAACGGGATTTAAATTGGGTAAAGCCAAAATATGGGTCATTTTTCCCCATTTGCAGATCACCTGCTCCCCAAAGATCAAATTTTTTAAGGCCCAATTTTTTACCAAGTTTAATTGCTTCCCAAGTAAGTAAAGTGGAGGCCATGACATTTTTATATTGGTCAGATGATCCACCAAAAGGGTAGTAAAGTGTATCTTTGAAGTTAAGTAGCATCCAGGAGGCTAAGGGAATTTTTTGAGTAGTTTGGGATGGCTTGTAATAAGCAATTAAAACCCGAGCTAACCCGGCTTCTGTTAAAATTTTCCAAGCTTGGCGATGGTAATGATAATTGTGACCATGATAATTTTGCCGTTTAGTAGTATCAAAATAAAGCTTGAGATGGTCCTCAAGCACAGCATTATCAGTACTCTCTAAAATTTCTACCCCATGTTTTTGTGCCACCTTAATGTTATATCTAAATTTTGGATGCATATTTTTTAATAATTCTTCTTCTGATTTGGTTAAATCTAAAATGTAGTTATATTTGGTAAATAAAAGTTTGGGAGAAGGATGGAAGGCGATTGGTATTTGATAGTTGGTGGTTGGTAGGACAATATTGGGTTCGAGTTTAATGAAGGCACACCTTTCTTCTTTGCCAATTTTTATTAAAGCTTCTGCCAGTTCTTTATCGGGTTTTGGACCTTTTGGTAGGTAACCCACATTAAAATTGATAAAAGGAATGGGGTGAAGGGTGAGCTGAAAAACAGATGTTAATTTATTATTTTGATAAAGGCCAAAACGCAAAACTTTCGTCCCCAAGCTTTTTCTAAACTCTCCCCACTCCCATGATTGCATGATGTGGGTAACTAATTTGTTGTACTGACTTTTTTGATTATCTTTAATTAACCTGATATCCATAATGCCTATTTTAATCTATCCCACTGTATTTGTAACTGGGCTGTGGTAAAATCTTGCCATGGATACCAGGACAAGGCTTGTTGCCATCGGGAGTTTGGTGGTAATTATTTTAGTAATTGTATTTGGCGCCATTTTTTATTTAGTGCGGGCTTCAAAAGGAGGTACTTCGGTGCCTGGTGGCACTAACCCTTTAGAAAAATTACCAACTGTTTCTACCCCATCAGCAACTTTAACTCCTGCGCCCGGGAGAACTTCATCTAGTACTAATAATACTAAAATTTACACTGGGAAAAACTTTACCTTGACTTATCCGTCTAGCTGGGGACTTTTAACCTGCAATAATTCTCAAAGCATTGAGCTTGATCCGGGAAGCAGCCAAAATTTAACAGGGGTGGTTTGTGATGTGGCAGTCAAACCCGTGACCATTGTGGCAGTAAGCAGATTAAATTGTGCAGGAGATACTGTCACAATAGGTAATCATCAAGTTATTAAATCCAAAACTACGGCTTCTGATGGGATTACCACCTACCGCTGGTGTTTAACTGTGGGTGGTCAGGGTTTAGATATAACTGACAGGGTATCAAATACGGGGGCAAGGGCCACTAGTAAGATTGATTATTCTCAAGGCGTGGAGCAAATAATTACCAACATCCAGTCCCCTCCTCGGGGTTCATAAATTAGAAGATTTTGATATTAGCAGCATTTTTCAGCTGTTGAAACTTCTCTTGGAAAATCTTGGACAGCTTCTGTTGTTTAATTAAATCAGTAGCTTCTTTAATTTGGTCAGCTGAATTGGTGGCTTGGAGCTGATCTTTATTAGTCTCAATAAATTTAGTCACTTCTTCAGCTGAAATTGTAGCCTCACTCTCATACATTTTTTCAAAAGACATTTGGACTAAAAGTTGCCTTTTGTACTCTACTCTGGTCATGCCTTGTTGGGCCAGTAAATTATCCAACATTTGGGCTCCGCCGACGCTACCTTCCAGTTGAGCAATACGATCGCCTATTTCTTTATCGGTTATTGCAATATGTTTTTTATTGGCTTCATCTAAAATAACTTTTTCATTAATCATTTGGTTTAAAACTTGACTGCGGTATTGTTGGTTAACCCGAGATAATAGTTCAAAGTTGGTGATTGGAGTGTTATTAACCATGGCAGCTACAAACCAGGATTTTTTATAGGAAATCAGAAGGATTAAACCTAAAACTAAAATTACCAAATAAACTCTTTTATCATTTGGTTTAATTTTTTTGAAATTAGATAAAGCAGACAACGATAACTTTGGTTTGGTGGTTTTTACTGGTTTTGCTGATTGTTTTGCCTTAGCCATTGGTCGATAGTAGCAGATAAACTATAGTTTTGGCAAGAGAGTAACTTATGCTAAGATGAATTTATGCAAAAAGGTTTTGCCCAACTTTTGTTGCTTCTTTTGGTGATATTGGTGGCCATTTTTGGCGGGTGGTATTTTTATCAAAACAATACTAAAGGAAATAAATCTGCCATAAAGAAAGAACCCTCTATCCCAAAAGTCAGTCCGGTGTCTAATTTAAAAGACTACACAAATCAAGATTTAGGGTTTTCACTTCAATATTTAAAAGATTTAACTGTCAAAATAGATTCAGAGGTAGATCTTAACCAAAGGGGTGGTAATGATTTTAGGAAAAACTTTAAAAGTTATGTGGGGTATGAGCCAGGGAACTTTTTAGGGGCAGTGGCAGTGTTAGAGCAGGGTGGCTCTTTTGATAATAATCCTTTCAGTGTTTGGGTATTTGACAACCCTAATAATTTAACCGAAGATGCCTGGTTTGATAAGTATTGGTATTATCCATATCTATGGGGAGTGTTTGATCGGATGTCTAAAGAACATGTAACACCCAATACTGAAGCCACAATTAGTGGACAGATAACAAAATATAAAATTGTTTCTTACCAACCCAATTCTCCTAAATATATTTATGTCTTAAAAGACGGGAAGATGTATTTGTTGAGGGTAATTGGGAAAAGCGGTGAAGAAATTTTAACAAGTTTCAAACTAAGTCAAAATTATAGTTGTCCAGAAAATGGGTGGGAAAATTGTATGCCAACTGTTTTGGAAAATGGGCAAAAAGATACTAGGGAATGCAGTAAAGAGGCACTTGATTGGAAAAAGAAAAACTGTTCCAATTTTCAAGGAGCAGCCCATTAATTTAAGATGTAAATGTCGGTAAACTTCGCTCTCCAACCCGCCGTTCTGGCATCATCAAAACCTAGATCAATAATATTTCCTTTAATAGCTCCACCAGTATCACCTGCAACAGCCATACCATAACCTGGAATATAGACTTTGCTCCTTAATTTAATAACCTTTGGATCAACTGCAATCACTCCTTTACCTTGCCTCATACCAGTAGCTGTCCACTCATCACAGCCTAGACAATGGGAATCATAATGAGTAGCCCAAACTCTAATTTTTTTCCAATACTGAATTTGGCCACTATCTGTCTCTAAACTTTTCCAAATAATTTTAGTGCCCCTTAGAATTATTTTATCTTTGGCAGGAATTGTTTCACTGCTAACCATTTCTCTGTCATATTCCTCACCTTCATAATAAGTAATTTTGATAATATTAGTTTTTTTACCATCCGCTCCTTCGTCTAAAACTTTATCAATACCCGCTTCTTCTTCCGGATTATCTTTATAAACAGTTTTTCTAGGCAAATTTTCTGTTTCCTCAACCAGTTTTTCCTGAAAATGAGACTCTGTTTTAATGGGTTGTAGGTTTTCTTGGGTAGTTTGGGCTGATAAAACATTAGTGGGTTTAAAAAAGGGCCAATGGAGGTTGCCCAAAGATATGGCAGTCAAAAGTAATATGAGGCCCAAAATTGTTTGCATACTAGGCATTTAACCAATCGTCATCATCAGTCAAATATTGGTTCTCTTTATCCACATCTTGAAATTTAGCGTTACTTTCAATAATATTTTGGGGCAAATCAGTCAAAAAACGGGAGACTAAATTGTTGGATCTGGTGCCAAAGAATAACCTTTGTCTGGCATAAGTTAAAAAGAGCTGCTGTTTAGCCCGGGTAATCCCAACATAACAAAGTCTTCTTTCTTCCTCCATTTCCCCGGGATCAAGTAGGCAGCGTGAATGGGGAAAGAGTCCTTCTTCCATACCAACTATAAACACCACTGGCCACTCTAAACCCTTGGCTTGGTGTAAGGTTGTGAGTGTAATAGCCAGTCTATTGTGCTTCAATTTTTCGTCGGTAAAATATTCCTTTTCCACTAAAGTTACATTTTCTAAAAATTCAACCAAATTAGGAAATTGGTCAGCTACAGAGCGTAATTCTTTGACATTTTCCACCTTAGATTTACCAACTTCAGTTCCATCATCGATGTAACTTAAATAATCAGTAACTTCTACAATTTGGTCTAAAAGCTCGAGGGTAGTTTTCTTGTTGAGGTTGACCGTTACAGTCTCTGCCCAAGCTCGGAACTTGGCAGCCCGATTTTTACCAATTTTTTCAATCCTGGCTGAAGAGACAGAATCTTGGGGGTGAGTTAACAGTCTTAAATAGGCCAGCATATCTTTGATTTCCTTGCGGGCGTAAAAACGAATACCACCAACTAAAACATAAGGTAGGCCTGATTTTAAAAATACTTCCTCCAAGGCCCTGGATTGGGCATTGGTGCGATAAAGTATAGCAAAAGAATTGAGTGGTAAATTTAACTCCTGGACAGTTTTAGCAATAAATAAAGCCTCTTCAACTTCATTTCTGGTTTCAACCACTTGGATTTTGGCCCCGGTTGGGTTATCAGTCCAAAGTTTTAAAATTGGGTGGGATCTATTTTGGGAAATTACAGCAAAAGCAGCATCCAAAATGGTTTGGGTGGAGCGGTAATTTTGTTCTAAATTAAAAACCTTGGCGTTTGGATAATCCTTTTGAAAATTAACAATATTGCGAAAATCGGCTCCTCTGAAGCGATAAATTGATTGGGAAGCATCCCCAACCACACAAATATTTTTATAGCGGTTGGATAAAAGTTTGGACAATAAATATTGAACAGCATTAGTGTCTTGGTACTCATCAATTAAGACATAGCGAAATTGGATTTGATATTTGGCCAACACTTCAGGATGGTTTTGAAAAAGTTTAACTACCAAAAGTAATAGGTCGTCAAAATCGACTGCCTTATTTTTTTCTAAAATTTCTTGGTATTTTAGATAAATTTTAGCTGCTGTTTCTTGAAAGTAACCTCGGGCAATACTGGGATATTCCAAAGCAGAAATCATCTCATTTTTAGCTCCAGAAATAGTATTTCTGATGGTTGAGGGGGAAGTTTTTTGGGTGGATAAATCAAGGGAAGCCATGGCCTGTTTGACAGCGTCTTGTGCATCATCTTCATCATAAATGGAAAAAGTGGGGGGTAAACCAATATGCTTACCGTCACATCTTAAAATCCTGGCACAAAAAGAGTGAAAAGTTCCCATCATTGGTTTGGCGCCGCTATTATTTAACAATTTATGAATTCGGTCCATCATTTCACCAGCTGCTTTATTTGTGAAAGTCAAACAGAGAATATTTTCTGGGGGGATGTGTTTTTCGGCAATTAAATAGGCAACCCGGTGAGTTAAGGCTTTAGTCTTACCGGAACCTGCACCGGCCAAGATTAGGGTCGGACCCTCGGTTGAGACCACTGCCTGTTTTTGGACTGGGTTTAAATCAGAAAGTAAGCTTGTACCAAGCAAAGTTGAAGTAGGCATAGGCGAACTAAAGTATAACATTAATATTACCCCTTTTTTATTTTAAAAATAGTGGTATGATTTTTGCTTGTATGATGAAATTACTTGATTTTTGGGCTCCCTGGTGTGGACCTTGCCAAATGATGGCCCCAATTATTGAGGAGCTGGAAAAAGAGCTGGTAGGTAAAGCGGAAATTATTAAAATCAATGTTGATGAAAAGCCAGAAGAAGCTGCCAAATATGGAGTAATGAGTATTCCAACCTATATTGTGATGAAAGATGATAAAGAAGTGGGCAGAAAAATTGGTTTTACCCCCAAAGCTGAAATTTTAAAATTACTTCAATAGAAATTACATCTGATTTCATGGTAGACTTACAGGAGTAAGGCTGGTTCGGTAATGAAAAACCTTTGGATTATCGCTAACTGGAAGAGTAATAAAAACATCCAAGAAGCCTTAGCATGGCTTGAGATAGTGGGGCCCAAAATTGCCAAAAAAGAAAATGTGAAGGTAGTAGTTTGCCCCACTTTTACTGATATTGAAGAGGTCAAAAAAACTATTTTGGTGGGTAATTACCCAATTTTGGTGGGAGCCCAGGATTTATCACCATTTGAAGATGGGCCTCATACTGGTGAAGAATCAGCCAGGATTTTATCGGATTTAGTGGATCTTGCTATTTTAGGACACTCGGAGAGAAGACAAAATTTTAATGAAACAGATGAGATGGTGGCAGAAAAATCAGCCAGGGCCAAAGAATATCACATCACACCCCTAGTTTGCGTTCAAAATGATAAAACACCTGTGCCAGAAAATGTAAAACTTGTAGCATTTGAGCCGGTTTTTGCAATTGGCACAGGTCAGGCTGATAGCCCGGAAGATGCCAACCAAGTGGCAGCAGAGTTAAAGGGTAGATATGGGAATGATCTGGAGATTTTATATGGTGGCAGTACTACCTCGGCCAATGCTAAATCATTTTTAGAACAATCGAATTTAAACGGGTTATTAATTGGTCAGTCTTCACTAGACGGGGAAGAATTTGTTAAGATTGTAGAAGTTGCTTACCGGGTTTAATTTTTTCCAAAATGACAATATTAAAACCTTTACCAACAGAAAATTTAAGGCCCAAAAAACTGGGCAAATTAGGTCGCTACAAAGTATTAATCCTGTTTGTGTTGTTAGTGGTGGGAATTTTTTTATGGCTGATGTGGAGTAGTAGTACAGCCTTTGATTTTGTTTTTGGTCAAGCTGGTGGGTTAAAAAAAGATAATGGTCGGGTTAATGTTTTGCTTTTGGGTATGGCAGGTGGTAAGCATGAGGGGGCAACATTAACTGATACAATCATGGTGGTATCTTTTAATACGACCACTAAAAAAGTTACCCTAATTTCTTTACCCCGCGATCTTTGGATCGATGAACACAAAGCCAAAATTAATACTTTATACCAAACAGGTCTTAAAAAAGATGAAGGTTTGGCTTTTGCTAAAGAGGAAATTGGAAAAATTTTGGGTTTGGAAATTCCTTATGCCGTCAGGTTGGACTTTAGCGGTTTTGTCAAAGCAGTTGATTTAGTGGGAGGAGTAGACGTTGATGTTAAGAAAGCATTTGATGATTATGTTTATCCCGTGGAAGGGCGAGAGAAAGACCTTTGTGATTATACAGAAAGCACTGCTGAAATTAGTGAAGATCAATCTAAAAAGCTTAATATTGCGCCAGGCCGGGTGAAAGTTTTGCTTGATAAGCAAGGAAATATTGCCACAGCAGCTGCTGCTCCAGGACAGGATATTGGTTATAGTGATCAACAAGTGGTTGATTATTTTCCCTGTCGTTTTGAGCATTTAAGCTTTAAACAGGGGACAACACAAATGAATGGGGAAACTGCTTTAAAATTTGTCAGATCCAGACATGGTAATAATAATGAGGGAACTGATTTTGCTAGGTCTTTAAGGCAGCAACAAGTACTTCAAGCTTTTAAAACCCAAGTTTTATCAGTGGGAACTTTACTAGATGTACAAAAAATTATTGGTTTAATTGCTACTTTTGGGGCAAGTATTGATACTGATATTCCCCAAAGTGAATATCTGGATTTTATAAAGCTTATTAAAAATGTCGAAGAAGTAAAAAGTTTTGTGGTTGATTCACGAGGTGAAAACCCGCTTTTGATTACCCCACCTCCCAATGTTTATGGAGCTTGGGTATTGGTTCCTCCAGATAATAATTTTACTAAAATTCAACAATACATTGCAGATTTTCTATCTGGTAAACTAGAAGCCACATCATCTGCCAAGCAGAATTAAAATATATTAATTAGCCACACAGGGTTGAGCCCTGTGAGGCTAAGTTAAAAATTTATATTATGAAAATAAATTTATTAATTGGACTTGGAGAAGTTGGCAAAAGAGAAGCTGCTTTAAAGATTAAAAAACAATTTTCCCCTGATGATATTACCCAACTTGATTTAAAAATAACCAGTGATTCTGATTTAAAAATGGCTTTTTCTTCAAACTCTCTCTTCGGTGAAAGCGACAGATTAATAATTTTAGAAAATGTTTCAGATAGTTTAGATCTTACTAAACTGCCTCAAATTGATAGTCTAACAGTCTTAATTTTGGCTTCTTCCCCCAAAGAAAATGCCAAAATTATCACCACTGCTAAAAAATTGGGGGCCAATATTGTGAGTTTTGAAGGAGAGAAAGAATTATCTGCCTTTTCCTACTTAGATAATTTAATTGAGCAAAAAAGTTCTGCCCTTTTAGAACTTGATAAATTGTTAAAGGAATACGGTGGGATGTATGTTTTGGCCATGGTTTATTATCTACTGCGCCGAAACTTACTGCCTTTGCCCAACTCTCCCTTTTTACAAAATAAAATTACCAGCCAAAAACAAAAATATAGTCATGATGATTGGATAAAATTGTACCAACTAACGCTCGGGACCGATTTTGCTATTAAAAATGGGGTGACAACGGAAGAGTTGGGACTTTTCCAGCTAACAGAAAAAATCATTTCGGGACAGTTTGGGAAATAGCTTTATTCATTAAGTTAACATCTTTTTGATCGACCACCCCATCTTCATTTAAATCAGCTTGTTTAATCTTAGGGTTTTTACCCAGATTTTTTAAGATAATAGCCAAATCCAAAGAATTAACAACCCCGTCCCCGTTTAGGTCATATTTGGCGCGTGTGGAAGTTGGTGACGCTACTTTGGGGGTTAAATCTAGATCCTCGCCCAAAGTAATAGGTGGTAAAATTGAGGTTGATGGTAATTGAATTTGGACTTTAGAACTTTTTTGAAAATCAAAAATAGTTAAAGTAGCGCTGGTAGTGGCAGTAAAAGATGATAGATTGGCCAACGGTAAAATAAAATTACCAGCCATTTTAGTAATAGTAGCTAGGGTGGCATTGGGTAATTTCAAAGTTATCACTGCTTCTGATGCAGGTGTTAGATCAGCATTTAAAGCAGTCCCAATAATTGGTTGATTATCAGACAGGGGGGTGTCAGTAACGGTTTGGAAAGTGAGAGGGGCCTTGGTGGGGTAGATGGTAGAACCTGCAGTTACTTTATAATAATAAGTGGTGTTAGGAGATAAGTTAGTTAAAGTGACAAAATGCAATAAATGGGGTTTGGGAACACCACTGTCCCGGTCATCAGTAAAAGTTTGATCAGTAGTAGTAGTTGTGCCAAGTTTGACAAAGCCAGTGGTTTCTTGCTCGGTCTGCCAATAAATTGAGGCAGTTGTTCCAGACAGATTGACGACTGTGATATTTTTGGGCACAGCAGAAACAGCAGCCCGAGAAGTTAAAAATTGTGGTTTAGCTACTAAAGCAACACCTACTAAAAGGCCGATCAATAAAACACCTAGCCCAAGTAGCGTGGGAATTTTTATTTCAACGTTCATCTGTTCAGATTATACCCTACAATTTATTAATTATCTCTTGATCAAAATTGGGACTGATTGGCTCAAGCAACTCGCGTACTTCGGGGGCGGGCTGGACCTTGGCCCGGGAGTGAATAATATCAACCGTAACCCAGATGATAATGGTAATAAAAGTAGCAATTAAAATGTAAAGAAATTGTTTACTGGTCATTTAATAAAATAAGCCTTTCCATTAATTGATAAAGTTGGGACTTCATCAGACTGTTTACTTAAAATAACGCTATTAATATCGAGTAGACGGGATGATTTAGTTAACTCCTGTATAATTAATAATAGTTGGTTAAAAGAGCCCTGGGCATTATAGATAAAAGGTATTTCGCCCAACGTAAGTTTGGCTTTTTGGGCAGCGTTTGTGGCGTCAACAACAGTTACGGGCTGCAGTTGCAGAGCAGAAATAGTGGCATGGGTATCGATGGTAGCTTGGTTTAAACTACTAATTAATGAGGTAACTCGAGCTTGGTCTGGAATCAGAGTTTGAATTTTCCTTAAAATGGTTGGGTCTAAGCTTTGTAAATTTTTTCTACCGTCGGTTAAGTTACTAGCCTTATCGCTTAAAGATTTTAGTACTTGCTGTTGGGTGGTAATATTTTTTTGCAGATTTAAAATGGTCGAAACAGTTGGGCGGATAGCAAAAATGATTAAGAGAGCAATAGTAATTAAACTAAAAATATAAGGGGTAAGTGAACGAACCAATTTGTTTTCGGCAACCGGCTTAATATAAGTGTAATAGCGAGAATATTTAGGGCTGGCCATTTAGCTACTTTGCACTCCTTGTCCAGTTAAACTTCCGGTAATGGTAAAAGTGGTTCGTTCTTCAAAAGAAATGTTAGTTAAAGTGACTTCAGCAAAAGCTGGATCTTTTTGTAAAGCTTTCATAAAAGCAGAAATTTCTAGATTTGATCCAGTCTGACCACTGATCCGAAAAATAGTTTTGGGAAATGTTTGAGTTCGGTCTAAGCTAATACCGGTAAGTTTAACGCTTTTGGGTGTTAGTTGAGATATGCGTAAAATAGCTTGAGTGAAACCTGGGCTTTCTTGTCTAATTTGTTTGATAGTAGCAAGCTGAAATTGAAGTTGCCTAATGGTAATTTCATCAGTCTTCATACTTTCAATGTAGGGGATTTGTGCTTCAATCTTTTCTTGTAAGTCTAAAAGATTGGTGTCTAATTTATAACGGTAAATAAAGGCCCCGATAGTAATTAACTCTACTGCAATTACAATAAAACGGCCAGAAGAGAGCAACCATTTTAATAGCCTAATATGTAATTTAATTTGCTCTTCTTTCCTAATTAGAAGGTTAACTTTGAAAAAGGGCGAGTGGGCCTTGTCCATATTTTCAGTTTAGGGCCAGTCGGGGTTGGATGCAAGGTTCAGAAGATTCTACTTAGCTTTGAGTAATTTGGCGAGCCTGGATTTTAATCTGGAAGCCCTGTTTTTATGAATTAATTTAACCTTGGCAGCCTTATCCAAAGCACTAGAGACCGCCTGTAAATTTTTCTGATTTGGATTACGCCTTGCTTCTTTGAGTAATTTTTTAAGATTAGACTCTCGCCGCTTATTGCGAGCGGTTCTGGTTTTATCTTTTCGCACCTTTTTGATAGCAGATTTTATGATTGGCATGAGCCAGTATGGTAACACGGACTATAGCTTTTTGGCAAGCTGCTTTGTTAAAATTTGCATAATGGTTAAAAATTTACTCTCACTTTTATCCACCCGCCAAACATCAATTTTATCTGGGGCCACGGTTTTAATGGTTACTGTTGCCACCTCTAAAATTTTAGGACTAGTTAGAGATAGGCTCTTGGCTCACAGCTTTACTCCGGATCAAACAGCCATGTTTTTGGCAGCTTTCAGATTACCAGATTTAATGTTCCAACTGTTAATTTTTGGGGCAGTATCAGTGGCTTTTATTCCCGTTTTTACAGATTATTTGCAGGATGAGGGGGAAAAAGAAGCATTTCATTTTGCTTCGGATATTTTAAACATTGTTTTAGTAATGTTTGTCTTGGTCAGCCTTGTGGTAATTGTTTTGGCTCCATTTTTGACCAATTTGATAGTCCCGGGTTTTAGCCCTCACCAAAAACAGCTGACGGCAGAGCTAACCCGAATTATCATGTTGGGTCAAATTTTATTGGTGGTGGGGTCATTTTTTGTAGGGATTTGCCAGTCTTATCAAAGATTTATTATTCCAGCCCTGGCGGCAGTTTTTTACAATGTAGGAATTATTTTGGGAATTATTTTTTTGGTACCAGTATGGGGAATTTTTGGTCCGGCTTTTGGGGTAATTATTGGAGCATCACTGCATGTTTTAGTCCAAATGCCCCTTGTGTCATCACTAGGTTTTCGCCACAAGTTGAGTTTTAATCTTAAAAGCCATGGGATTAGGGAAATTATCCGTTTAATGAGCGTTCGAACAATTGGGGTGGCAGTGGAGCAGGTTAACGAGACGGTGGGGATTGTGTTGGCTTCACTGATTTCTGCCTCATCAGTAACATATTTGGCTTTTGCCCAACATTTACAAACTGTCCCAATTGGTTTGTTTGGAGCCACCCTGGCTCAAGCAGCCTTGCCAGTACTCTCGCTAGAGCGGGCTAAAAAAGAAGAAGGGGGTTTTAAAACTACCCTTTTAACCACCATGCATCAAATAATGTTTTTGTCTCTTCCTGCTGCGGCAATTTTAATAGTACTAAGGATTCCGGCAGTAAGGTTGGTATTTGGTGCATCACGCTTTGACTGGACTGCCACAGTTTTAACTGGCAAAACCCTGGCCTTTTTATCACTTGGTTTAGTGGCCCAATCAGTAATGCTGCTTTTGGTGCGTGGTTTTTATGCATTAAAAGATACCAAGACCCCGGTTGTAGTATCAGTGGTGTCAGTTGCTCTAAATATTATTTTAAGTATTTTATTTGTTGTGATTTGGAAATGGGAAATTTGGAGTTTAGGTTTGTCCTATTCTGCTGCTGCCATAGTATCAGTTTTAATGCTGCTTTTTGCTCTAAATAAAAAATTGGGAGGGTTACACTGGAAAGAGCTTTATTTGCCCTCGATGAAAATGATTGCAGCAGCTTTGGCAGCAGCTCTGGCTTTATATATTCCAATTAAACTTTTAGATCAGCTAGTTTTTGATACCACCAAAACAGTTAACCTATTGATTTTAACTAGCATTGCTTCAGTTTTTGGGCTATCAGTTTATCTTTTTTTGGTTTGGCTTTTAAAAGTCAAAGAACTTGAAACCTTTGGTAACTTACTGAAAAAACTGTATAACCTCCAATTTCAGGTCAAATCTGAAGAAATTATCCAAGGTCCAGGCCCGGTTTAAATTGCCCTTCATCTTAATCTGAACTACAATACCTCATATGAATATAAGGAACTTCTCGATTATTGCTCATGTTGATCATGGAAAGTCTACTTTGGCAGACAGATTTTTGGAACTCTGTCATACTGTTTCACCAGATAAAATGAAGCCACAGCTTTTAGATTCTTTAGCTTTAGAGCGTGAGCGTGGCATCACCATCAAGCTCGCTCCCGTTAGATTAAACTATACCCTAAACGCTATACCCTATACTCTTAACTTAATAGATACTCCTGGCCATGTTGATTTTTCTTATGAGGTGTCCAGGGCTCTGGCAGCAGTGGAAGGAGCAATTTTATTAGTTGATGCTACCCAAGGGGTTCAGGCCCAAACTTTATCTCATGGTCTGGCAGCTTTGGAACAAAATTTGGTGTTAATTCCGGTAATTAATAAGATTGACTTGCCAAATGCCAATATTGATCAGACTAAACAACAGTTGGTAGAAACATTTGGTTTTAAAGAAGAGGAAATTTTACTGGTATCAGGTAAAACTGGGCAAGGAGTAGAAGAGTTACTTCAGGAACTAATTACTAAAATTACTGCTCCCAAACAAAATTTAGAAAAACCACTGCGGGCTTTAATTTTTGATTCTTTTTTTGACCCTTTCAAGGGCGTGGTAGCCCAGGTCAAAATTGTGGATGGAGAAGTTCCTAAAAATTCTTCCAAAATCTATTTTCTGGGGACTAAGGCTGAAGGGGAAGTTTTGGAAAAAGGTTATTTTTCTCCCAACTTAACTCAATCTGATAGTTTGGTCTCTGGAGAAGTTGGCTATATTGCCACTGGTATTAAGCAAGCAGATTTAGTCAGGGTTGGCGACACGATATCAAACATCGGGAGTTTGACAGATGTTGAACCTTTGCCTGGGTATAGGGAAGTTAAACCAATGGTTTATGTTGGTTTTTACCCAATTGAGGCCCAGGATTATTTTGAACTAAAAGAGGCTTTATCTAAGTTTAAATTAAATGATCCAGCCTTTTCTTATGAGGTAGAACAATCTCAAGCCTTGGGGTCTGGTTTTAGGTGTGGGTTTTTAGGTTTGCTTCATGCTGAAGTGGTTCAGGAAAGATTATCAGGAGAATTTGGGGTAAGCCTTTTGGCTACTGCCCCATCAGTAGAATATTTGGTGGGAGATGAAGCTGTAACTAACCCTTCAGAGTTGGATCCTTCATCGCTTCACTCTTCAGGACAGTCTCTGCAAGAACCTTGGGTAAAACTGCAAATTTTTACTCCCCAAAATTTTTTAGGAGCAGTGATGGATTTGGTTCAAGATAAAAGGGGGAGATTTTTAAACATGGAGCATTTTGGAAATCAAGTGGAGCTAACTTATGAAATGCCACTTTCAGAAATGATCACTGATTTTTATGACAGGCTAAAATCAGTTTCCTCTGGTTTTGCCTCACTTGACTGGGACTTTTTGGAATTTCGGGAAGTTGACGGGGTCAGGGTTGATATTTTAGTGGGTGGAGAAAAGGTTGATGCTCTATCTACCATAGTTTTTCGTCCCAAGGCAGAAAGTGCCGGCCGGCGGATGGTTGAAAAATTAAAAGAAGTTTTGCCCAGGCAAAACTTTGAAATAGCACTGCAGGCCACCATTGGAGGCAAAGTTATTGCCAGGGAAAGTGTTTCTCCATATATAAAAGATGTTTTGATGCATGGTAGTAAGGTTGTTGGCGGGGGAGACTTCAGTCGCAAGAGAAAGCTTTTGGAAAAACAGAAAAAAGGAAAGAAAAAAATGAAGATGATAGGAAAAGTTGAGATTCCCCAAGAAGCCTTTTTATCAATATTAAAAAGTTAATAACCTTAATATGAAAGAATATCAATATTGTTTTGTTGGTATACCTCTGCCTATAAAATACCAAGGTGAATTTGGGGATTTGTTAATAGATATAAAAAATATTGATCCTAATTTAGAGATTGAAGACCCAAATAAATTGGAACCTCATGTCACCATCTATTATCTGGGTCAGCAACCAGAAGAATTAATACCTGAAATAACTGGGGTGGTGAACAGTTATGTTTCTTTACTACAGGGGGTTAATCTAAGAGTTGGTAAATT
>CAZZHC010000004.1:0-4367 GCA_964653745.1 uncultured Gammaproteobacteria bacterium | reverse complement strand
CCCAGGGTGTCCTTTTTAAATGTTAGATACCCCAGTGCTCTTTGTAATTTTAATGAGATTTTAGCTAAAAATTTGGCCCGTTTTACTACTGGAGATGAAAACTTACCATTTCACCCTCATATGACAGTAGCTAAAATGAACACCGAGACAGCTCAGGCTTCTTTTATAAGCAATCGAGTTCAGTTGGAAGAGAGATTATCAAAAGTACGTTGGGAATTTCCTGTAACAGAAGTGGTACTTTTTGGAGTTGATCCTACCCAAAAACCAAAAGTCCAGCAAAAACTAGCTACAATTAATGCACGATGAATAATAAATTAATTACCAATTTTAAAAAGTTACACGAGCAGCTAATTGGATTAGTAGATAATGTGCCAATAAAGGATAGGGACAAGATTATTTTTGATAAATGGAGCTTAAAAGACATATTGGTGCATCTTATTGCATGGAATGATTTAGATACTTCTCGCATCACATCTTTACAAAAAGGTGAAACTTTTGAATGGGTTGATGATTGGGATGAATTTAATAAGATTGAGTTGACAAAAAGACAGACTTTGGCCTGGGAAGAAATTTATAAAGATTTTGTAGATTCAGGAGTTAAATTAGCGTCAGCATACCAAGCTCTTGACGAAAAGTTATGGAATAAAAGATTTGGTCCTAAAAATAGCATTACGGCAACCAAAGATCTTAAGGGAATGATTGAACATTATGAAAAAGATCATATTCCCCAGCTGGAAGCTTTTTTATTAACTTTGAAATCATAAACATATGCCAGAAACTGATCACTATTTATGGGGAAGAGTAATTATAGTAAGGGAGAGTTTGGCAGAAAGACAAGCAAGAATTAATATACTTGGGGATGCTGCAAGTAGATTAGCCTTTCACAGTTCCGACCACACAATTGGAAGTGAATTTGCTCGGATTAATAGAGCAATTTGCCATTTGATGACATCACCCAGAGAAATATACTTTAGTTCTGGCAGAATACTAGTTAAGATTTTAGATAGGCAAATAAAATAAAACACCCGTACTTTAAAAGGCCTAAAAACTTCACGCCTACACCTTCGAGGTGTCAGGCTCAATATTGATCAATTAGTTCAATATCTTTTAAGTCTTTTTCTCTGCCCATTTTGGCTTTGAATTTTTTAAGTAATTCTAATGGTTTATTTTAACAAAATGTTGTCAATATAGCATTTTCATCTTATCTCCAAAAGGGGGTTTGAAACTCTGTGTTAGACTTTTAAATTGGTTTCCCAAAACCACTGATGGCTCCATTAAAACTATTCATTTTTAGTATTGCCTTGGCCTTTGTGGTGATATTTAGTATTTCTCAATTTATGGCAAAGGGTGCTCAATCTTTAGGAAATACCTTCTATGTTTCAAAAACAGGTAATAATAGTGATGGTAGGTCTTGGAACAGTGCTTGGAATGAGCTAAACCAGATAAATTGGTCTTTGGTTTCCCCTGGGGATATCATTCTAATTGATGGCGGACAAAGTCAAATGGTTTATACTTCCACATTAACTTTAGGTAAGAGTGGGACTTCCGCCTCTCCAATTACCATTAAGCTATCAGATGAAGCGGGCAGAAGTGGTAAAGCAGTAATTTTTGGTGGCAGATCTCAACCTTTGGGATATTGTAGGCAAACAAACTATGTATATCAAACATCGGGAGTTCGAGACCGTGGTATTCAAACTGGGGCAAGCTCTTGGGTAATAATTGATGGACTAAAGTGGGCCGGCATTGCAATCTACGGCCACAATGGTAATGGTATTAAATTAAACAGCAGCTCTAGCAACATTACCGTTAGAAATGTGGAAGTTTATGATAACGGGACTTGGAATAGCAGTGAACCAGATCAACCAGGAATTGGTCTATCGGGAACAAATAACACAGTGGAACGTAGTATTATCCATGATAATGGCCAAGACGCTTTCCAATCAGGAGGAGGGGTGTCTAATTTTACTCTACGCCAGTCTTGGCTTTACAATGAACGGAAAAATCCGTCAGGAGTAATTTGGAATAACTGCACCCACAGCGACGGCATTCAAATTTATGCCGGGTTTGAGCAGAGTGGTTTGACCATTGAAGATAGTATTATTGGTCCAGGTTTTATGCAGGGTGTTTTATTGGGTCAATCTGCTTATACTGACAGTACCGGCACAACCCGTTGGGCTGTCCTACATGATGTAACTATTCGTAATTCCCTTTGGTATGGTTCAACTAACTGTAATATTTGCGACTATGCCAATACACAGGTCAAACCGCGTAATTGGCGGATTGAAAATGTTATAAGCGACCGTGCAACTGACGACACTTGGCACAATATCCAGTTTAACGGCGACCCCTCCCAGTTGACTATTTCTAACTCAATTTTTTATGGCGGTATGAATGCTAGTGTGCCAGCAGGTGGCATATACACAGGTAATATTCAATACAACCTAAGTGGAACTCGAGTAGGTATGATTGTTGACCCAATGTACATAAATACTGGTGCTCATGGTAGCTCTTCAACTAGTGCGGATTTTACCCTGGCTAGCAGCAGCCCAGCTAAAGGTAAGGGCTCTACTATCACTTCATCAAGTAGTCTTTTGAGTCAATCCATTGTAGTACAACCGTTACTTACATCGACTACCTCACCAACAGTAAGTCCAACACCAAGCTCAACATCAACTCCAACTCTCACCCCAAACCCAACCAATCAAACAGCTCAAAAGTTTACTCAACGCCATAGTTGGAAAAATGCTAATATCATGACTATATTGAGGCAGCTGTTGTTTAGAAGCAGATCTGGGTGAAAATTGGGGTTGACAACTGTTAGCACTCGTGATATCTTACTGCTAATGGATCTGACAGATAGACAAAAACAGCTTTTAAAAGCCATTATTGAACTTTATGTCAAGGGTGGTGAGCCTATTTCTTCTGAACTGGTGGAAAAAAACTATGATTTGGGTGTTTCCCCTGCTACTATCAGGAATGAGATGGTAAAACTCACTGATTTAGGTTATCTAAAACAACCCCACACTTCTGCTGGAAGAACCCCTACCTCCATGGGTTTTAGGCTATATATCAGCGAATTAATGAAAAGTAGAGATTTACCAGTGGTAGATGAGGTGGCAATCCGCCAACAAGTTTGGGATGCCAGGACTGAATTTAATAAAATGCTTCAGGTTGCAACCAAGGCATTAGCTAAAAAATGTGGAGCTTTGGCATTATCTGTGGCCGGCGATAATGTTTATTATTGTGGGGCAGCCAACATCTTGGATCTGCCTGAATTTTTTGATATTGATGTGACCAGGTTTGTCCTCTCTATGTTTGACGAATACTCAATTTTGCAACAAATTATCAGTCAGGCCCAAGGGACTGAATCTTTGCATGTTATTTTTGGTGAAGAAACAGATTACCCTGATCTTGCTCCCACCAGCTTTGCTTTTACCAATTTTAATATGGGACCAAGACAAGGAGTAATCGGAGTAATTGGTCCGGATAGATTAAATTTCCCATTAGTGTTACCTTATCTAAAGTATATTGGTTCAGTGTTGGGTGAGGCTTGGAGGGTATAACATGGCTAAAAAAACTGACAGCAAAAAATTAGAAGAAGAACTGGTTAATTTAGAAAATCAATTAAAAAGGGCTGTAGCAGATTATCGGAATTTGGAAAGACGAGTGGAAGAAGACTCCAAATCCTATGCTCATCGGGCCAAATCCCAGCTGCTTTTAAAATTTTTACCGGTGTTGGATAATTTAGAGCAGGCAGTGGCGGGAGCACAAAACAGTGGGGAAAAAAGTGGCTGGTTAGAAGGAATTGTGATGTCTATCAAGCAGTTTCGCCAGGTTCTTTCAGAAGAAGGTTTGGAGATAATTGAAGTGGGAGATGAATTTGATCCTAATATAGAAGAAGCAGTTGATGTGGCAGAGGGAGAAGAAGGTAAGCTCTTGCGAGTTTTGCAAAATGGTTATACTCTAGATGGTAAAGTGATAAGACCTACGCGAGTTGTTGTAGGGAAAGGAATTGAAAAGTAATATGGCTAAGATAATTGGAATCGATCTCGGTACCACAAATTCTGCTGTAGCAGTAATGGAGGCTGGAAAGCCTAAAGTTGTTCACTCGGCAGAAGGGGAAAATATTATCCCATCAGTTGTTAATCCCATTAAAAGTATTGTGGGTAGGGTGGCCAAACGCCAGGCTGTGGTTAATCCCAAAGAGACAATCTTTTCCATTAAGAGGCTCATGGGTAGAAAATTTAATGATCCCGAAGTCCAACGTGACCTAAAGTGGCTTCCCTATACCATTAAAGAAGGCAAAAATGGTATGGCAGTAGTTGAGGTAGAAGGTCATGAGTATACCCCACAAGAAATTTCAGCCA
>CAZZHC010000003.1:27112-35531 GCA_964653745.1 uncultured Gammaproteobacteria bacterium | reverse complement strand
AGATTGGACCCCAGATGCAGCATCCAGCACAATTACCCCACCATCTAAAACCCGCAAGGACCTTTCCACTTCAGCTGTAAAATCAACGTGTCCCGGGGTATCAATCAAATTAATTCTAGTTTCTTGCCCTGCCATGGGACCAGTTTTAGGAGTCCAGAAAGTGGTGATGGCAGCAGAAACGATGGTGATACCACGTTCTCGTTCCTGTTCCATCCAGTCAGTAGTGGTTGTTCCCGCATCAATATCACCAATTTTATAGGTACGGCCAGTGTAAAAAAGAATTCTTTCAGTGGTAGTAGTTTTACCAGCATCAATATGGGCAATAATCCCAATATTTCTAATTCTATCTAAAGGAAAATCTCTTTTGGTTTTAGTGGCTGCCATTTTAGTTAGCCTCCAATTTTTTAATGATGTTTCTGACCTCGTCCATCTTAACTCGCCATTTTTCCGCATCTTCAGTTAACATCTGATAGGCTGCATTTTCTGAAAGATCGCCCATAGCAGCAGCCTCTCCTTTTCTGGTCATAATTCCTTTATATTCCTCTTCCAGTTGTAAGAGCTTACCTCTCCACATAATTAGTTTTTCTTGGTTTAATTTTTGTATTTTGTTCATAATTTATTACCTCACAATCAATTTTACTCTAAAAAAACCTCCTCTGCGGAGGCCTTTCAACCAGTAAATAGTACTCAATTTACCCTTGAAAGTCAAATGGTTGTGGGTAGTGGTATAATCAACTCACTGCCAAACGAGATGGCAAAAATTTTAGAATTTGAAGAAAAAGCCAGGCAATGTGTAACTGATAGAATAATTAGCCAAATTGGTAGTTGGTATCAAGTTGCAGGTGATAATGCTGCTGAATTTGGTGAATTAATAAACCGTAATCCGAACGAGGCTGTTAATAAAATACCCGAATTTATTCAAAAAGCCATCCATTCATGTGGACCAGACAGCTCCTACGTTAATGCTGTTGCTGGAGGATTTAATCCCGACTTTACCGCACCACTTTTTGATCTGGTAGGCCAAATATATCCAGATTTACCTAAAAATACCCGGGCAAAGGCCTTGCGAAGCATACTCGACTCCATCGGCACACAAACCTATCCAGTAGCTCAATTAAGTGTTGAAACAATTAATGAACCGTGGCTGGTTGGAGATATTGTGGCCAATGAACCTTTTTATCGGCCTGGTTTTAAAGAATACTCTGATTTACTTCAACAACATCAAAGCTGGGTCCAAATCTATCCAAGGCTAGATAAGATAAGAAGCGCTTTTTGGATGTCGCTGGCAGTTATTTATGAAGGCAGTACCTCACCTGAAGTGCGAGACAACTATTACCGTTTTTTCCCCACTTTAATAGACAGAACTCAAGATGCTTTAGCAGCATACACCATGGTTTATGCCCAAAATAACTTCCTTACCAAAGGAGTTCCCTTAGAAGAGGGGGTTGAAAAAAGATTAAGAAAATACGATCCAAAACTTCGTCCAAGTATCAGAACCAAAATTGTGGAACAAAAATGGGTTGATTTGGATGATTATATTTATGTTAAAGATGAGAGCAGTGATAGGGGTGATTGGAAACGAAGATCGACTATTACTGACACTTATTCCCCCAAACCATCATTACTTACTGTGGTCGAATAGATTTTACCTAACTCATATCGCTCTGACTTATCTACTTAAATAATTTGAATTAATTAAGTCAGAATGGTTTTTTATCTTTGGAGGATTTTTGTAACTCCTGCTTTAAATACCTCCAAGTTCCACTCCCCATTCCACTTTTTGCTGGTAAAGCAACCATCTTTTGAGCTAACTGATTTAATTGTTCTTTAAATTTCTCATCACTTAAAATAGCATCAACGGCTTTTTTATAGCCATTATTACCAAATTTTAAGGCAGTATTAACCGCAGCTATTGTGGGAGAACTGACCTTTAAAATTTGAGAAATATTTTTATATTCATACCCTTGAGTCAGCAACAAGGCAACTGCCAATCTCTTCATTAAAACTATCCGTTCAGTAGGGGTCAGAAGGTCTGAAATAATTTTCTGAGCATCATCAGAATTTCTAACATTAATTAAGGTTTTGGTAAATATTTCCCAACATCTTTTATAAACTGTTTCTGATATAGGATATTTAGAAATCTGTGCCATAAGTATAACTTAAATAATTTGAATTACTTTAATTATAAAAAATAAATCATATTGAAGTCAAGATAAAAATCAAAATAGATGAAAAATAGAAAAAGGTACCTAATAAAAACTTACCACCTGAAATGAGCGAAGGCACGATTGGCTTCTGCTGACCGCAGGATATCTTCTTTTTTCTTAATAGCAGTTCCTCTTCCCTCTGCTGCCTCAACTATCTCTACTGCCAATTTTTTATCAAAAGTATGATAATCTTTATTTGACCTGGACCTTGCTGCCTCAATTATCCACCTAATGGCCAAGGCTTCTCTCCGATCACCCCTGACCTCAACTGGAATTTGATAAGATGCTCCCCCAATTCTTCTTGGCCGAACTTCCATCTTAGGGCTAGCATTTAAAATAGCAGTTTCAAAGGTAGTTAGGGGATTTTTACCGTTTTTTTCAATTTCTTCCAAAGCCAAATATACCAATTTTTGGGCAATGGTTTTTTTGCCATCTTCCATTACCCTGTTAATAAACCTGGACACAAGCCTGGAATTATAAATTGGGTCTGGTTCTAAAAATCTTCTGGTAATTTTTCCTGATCTTGGCATAAATTTTCTCCTTATGAGGCAGTCGCCCGAGCTGGACCTGAGGGCCTCTTGGTTCCATATTTTGATCAGCTGCTTTTTCTATTTACTACACCGCTCATATCAAGTTTTCCTCTGACAATATGGTATTTTACTCCTGGCAAATCTTTGACCCTACCCCCTCTGACCATAACAATACCATGCTCGGCCAAATCATGACCAACACCTTGAATATAGGCAGTTACTTCTGTTTTATTAGAAAGTCTTACCCTGGCTACTTTTCGAAGAGCAGAATTAGGTTTTTTAGGGGTCATAGTTTTGACTACAGTGACCACTCCCCGTTTTTGTGGGCTAAAAGTTTGAGTATATTTTCGGTCTTTAGCATTGTAGCTTCTTCTTAAAGCTGTAGCCTTAATTTTTTTGGAAGCTTTTCTGCGACCATGTCTTACCAATTGACTAATTGTTGGCATATTTTTTAACCTTCGATCCTAGCCCGAGCCGGATCAGTTGGTATTAAACGCCCTATTATAACGTTTTCCTTAAGTCCCAGCAACTTATCCACCTTACCCAAAGCTGCTGCTTCAGATAACACTGTAGTTGTTTCCTGGAAAGAAGCAGCTGATAAGAAGCTTTCAGTCAACAGCGAAGCTCTGGTAATTCCCAAAATGACCACTGATGCCGTAGCCGGATCTCCACCTTCTGCCAATACTCTCTGGTTTTCTTCCTCAAACTTGAGCCTATCAATTACCTCACCAGGTAGTAAGCTAGTATCACCTTGGCTTTCAATTCTAACCTTATCAGACATTTTTCGCACAATTACTTCAAAATGCTTCTCATTAATTGGCACACCTTGAGAAGAGTAGACTCGCCTGACCTCATCCACAATATATCTTTGAGCTTCTTTCAAACCTTTAACCCGCACAATTTCCTTAATATCTAAATGCCCTGACGCTAAAGCTTGGCCGGCAGCGATCAGTTGTCCATCTTCCACCAAAAGGGCTGCTGAAGCTGGAATTAAGTATTCCCGCTCTTCATAAGGTTTAGTGGTAGTTCTAATCCTAACTTTAACTCCCATATCTGTTTCAGTAACACTAATTTTACCAGCAATTTCTGACAAAGGTGCCACATTTTTAGGAGTTCTGGCCTCAAATAACTCTTCCACCCGAGGCAAACCCATGGTAATATCAACTCCAGCAATGCCTCCTGTGTGGAAAGTCCTCATAGTCAACTGGGTTCCTGGTTCACCAATACTTTGAGCTGCTACTACTCCTACTGGTACTCCAATCTCAACTGGTTTCCTGGTAGTAAGATCCCAACCATAACATTTAGCACAAACTCCATATTTAGCCTTACAAGATAGGGGTGAAAAAATGGCGATAGATTTTACTCCTGCTTCATATGTCTGGCTAATTTTCTCTTCATCCAAATACTCACCCTCTTGAGCAATCACTTTTTTAGTTTTTGGATCAATAATCTTGGCAGCAATTTGACGGCCCAAAAATCTGGAATTGGCAGCAGATAAATTGTCAGTCGGCACTGGCAAAACGCTTCCCACCTGATCGCTACACTGCTCACTTCTGATCAAAACATCATGAGCCACATCAACCAAACGTCTCGTCAAATACCCAGCATCAGCTGTTTTAATGGCACGATCAGCTACACCTTTCCTAGCACCCCGGGATGAAGTAAAGTACTCAAATACTGCCAAACCCTGCCTGTAATTGGACTTGGTTGGAAGCTCCACGATTTTTCCAGTTGGATCAACTGAAAATCCTCTCATACCGGATAACTGTTTAATTTGTTCAGCAGTAGCTCGGGCTCCTCCTGATTTCATGATCACACTAACTGGGTTATCGGGAGTTAGTGAGGCCAAGGTTCTTTTGGCAATATCATCACCAATTCTGGTCCAAATCTCTTCAGTTAAAATTCTTTTTTCTTCATTGGTAATAATTCCTTTTCTAAAGTTTTCCTCAACTTCACCCACTTCTTTGTCACCATCAGCAATTAACTTATCTTTTTCTGGGATAATATTATTATCAAACACACCTAAAGAAAGTCCTGACAAGGTGGAACCCCAAAAACCAAAATCTTTTAAACTATCAACCAAGTTAGCCACAGTGGCATGATCCATTTCATTAAAGGCCTGCTGAATAATTTTCTTAATTCCAGCAAAACCAACTGCTTCATTAACAAAATTAATATTTTCTGGCAATAGCTTGTTAAAAAGCAGTCTACCCACAGTAGTTTCTTTTTCTTTATCTTCACCATCAAGCCTGACTGAGATTTTTTGTCTCAAGTTTAATTTAGCAGACTGGAAAGCCAAAACAGCCTCTTCTGTACCAAACACTCTTCCTTCAACTGCTGGTAATTTGTCATTAAGCGAGGTGGCATAATAAGTTCCTAAGGCCATTTCCCGATTAGGGATGGTAATTGGTTCAGCTGAAGCTGGCCGTAAAATATTTTCTCGAGCCATCATTAAGCTGGCTGCTTCATCACAAGCTTTTTTGCCCAAGGGCACATGAATAGCCATTTGATCGCCGTCAAAGTCAGCGTTAAACCCGGCACAAATACAGGGATGGATTTGGATAGCACTACCATCAATCAAAACCGGATAAAAGGCTTGAATACCCAGTCTGTGCAAGGTAGGAGCCCGATTGATCAAAACTGGGTGACCCTTAATTACCTCTTCTAAGATGTCCCAAACTTCAGCTGGTCTCATTTCCAAAACATTCTTAGCTCCCTTAATATTGGCTGCCAAACCTCGCAAAATTATTTCTTTTAGGATAAAGGGTTTAAACATTTCCAAGGCCATTTCCCTTGGAATTCCCACTTGATCAAGTTTAAGTTGGGGACCTACCACAATGACTGACCGTCCGGAATAATCAACCCTTTTACCGAGCAAGTTCTGTCTAAAACGACCTTGTTTTCCGCGAAGCATGTCAGAAAGTGATCTTAATGCATGACCACCTCCAGCTCCTCGTCTGGTTGTGCGAAGATTAGAATCGATCAAGGCATCAACTGCTTCCTGAAGCATTCTCTTTTCATTGCGTAAAATAATCTCTGGTGCTCCCAAATCAATTAATTTTTTCAAGCGGTTATTACGGTTAATCACCCGGCGATACAAATCGTTTAAATCAGAGGTGGCAAAACGTCCTCCAGGCAGTTGCACCATTGGTCGAAGATCAGGTGGAATTACTGGCAAAATACGCATGACCATACATTCAGGTAAGACTCCAGCTGCTCTCATGCCCTCAACTACCCGCAGCCTTTTAGTAGCCCTAATGTGACGCTGTCCGGTTGATTTTCGAACTTCTTCCCGAAGATCAGCTGACAACTTATCTAAATTAATTTTTTGCAATACTTCCAACACTCCTTCTGCACCCATTCCAACTTTGACAAAATCGGCTACCCCATATTCTTCCAGCTTCAAATATTCATCTTCGGACAATACTCTCACCGAAGAAATACTTTTTACCAAATCTGACACTGTTTTATAAATTTGTTCCAGCTGGCTTTGCTCAACTATTAAGTTATCGCGTAGTTTTTGAATTTCCTGGCGGATACTAAGTTCAGTATCTGATGCTACCAGCTCATATTTTTCTGCTTCTTTAACTTCTTTTTTAAGCTGGGCTAACTGCTTTTTTTGATTAGACTGAAGTTCGGTAATATTTTTCCCTAAGTTTTCTTCGGCCAGTTTTTTCTTATCTGCCAAATCTTTTTCTAATTTTTCAAAGGCTTGACTTTTCAGTCCGTCATCAACAGCTACCACCAAATAGGAAGCAAAATAAATGACTGCTTCCAAGCTCTTTAAGGATAGATCAAGCACCAAAGATAGTTTTGATGGTGCCCCCTTCACAAACCAATTATGGGCAACAGCAGCAGCTAGGGTAATATGACCCATTCTTTCTCTTCTTACCTTAGATTGGGTCACTTCCACACCACATTTATCACAAATTACACCCCGGTATCTAATCCTTTTATATTTACCACAGTAACATTCATAATCTTTGGTTGGACCAAAAATGTTTTCTGCAAATAAACCATCTTTTTCAGGCTTTAAGGTCCGGTAATTAATAGTTTCCGGTTTGGTAACTTCACCAAAAGACCAAGCCCTAATTTGCTCGGCGCTGGCAATAGTTACTTTTAAGCTTTCAAAGTCTAACAGATCGTTCATTTTATTCTTCTGCCTCCTCTTTTTCTTCAGCTGGTACGTCAATAATCTCAATTGGGGAGTCTGGTCCCATATCTTGCTGGGTTAAAACAATTTCTGCCCCGGATGCCTTCTCCAACTCTTCTGCTTGTTTAGCAACTTCTACTGATACCGGCTCTTCTGCTTCTGCCACAGCAATTCTTGGATTTAAAGTTTCCACATTAACCGACAGACTTTGCAGCTCTTTAACCAACACCTTAAAACTTTCTGGCACCAAAGCTTGAGGAATATCCTCGCCCTGGATGATAGCCTGATAAGCTTTAGTTCTACCCACTACATCATCAGATTTAATAGTTAACATTTCCTGTAAAATGTTGGCAGCTCCATATGCCTCAAGAGCCCAAACTTCCATCTCTCCCAATCTTTGTCCACCCATTTGGGCTTTTCCACCCAAAGGCTGTTGAGTAACCATGGAATACGGACCGGTGGAACGGGCATGTTGTTTGTCTTCCACCATATGGATTAGCTTCAAAAAGTAGGCACAACCAACTACTATTTCCTGATCAAAATATTCACCGGTTCTACCATCAACCAGTTTTTGTTTACCATTAACTGGTACTCCTGCTTTTTTAAGTTGTTCAACAATAATATCCTCCGGAATTTTTTCAAAAACTGGAGCAGCTACTTTAATTCCCAGTTTTTTGGCAGCCAATCCTAAATGAGCTTCCAGAAGCTGACCCAAATTCATCCTGGATAAAATAGTCACTGGCGAGATGATAATATCAACTGGAGTTCCATCTTCCAGATGTGGCATGTCAACATCAGAGACAATCTTAGAAATTACCCCCTTATTACCATGACGCCCGGCCAATTTATCACCAACTACTACTTTTCGAAGTTGAGCCACCTTAACTTTAATCTTTTGCAAGGTGCCGGCATCAAGTTCATCGCCTGCTTCCCGGGATAAAATGTGAATTCCAATCACAGTTCCACGCTCACCGTGTGGCATACGGAGTGAAGTATCACGTACTTCTTTGGCTTTTTCACCAAAGATGGCCCGAAGCAATCTTTCTTCAGCTGTTAACTCTGTCTCACCCTTGGGCTGAACTTTACCAACTAAAATATCATTTGGTCCAACTTTGGCTCCAATTCTAACAATACCTGTTTCATCCAAATTAGCCAGATTTTCTTCAGCCACGTTGGGGATATCCCGAGTTAACTCATCTGGCCCGAGTTTGGTTTCAACCACATCAGTTACATATTCTTCAATATGGATTGAAGACAAAACATCCTCTCGGACTAATCTATCAGAGATCACGATGGCGTCCTCATATCCCAAACCTTCATAATTCATGTAGGCAATCAGTAAATTTCTTCCCAAAGATAGTTCACCCTGATCAGTTGAAGTACCGTCAATCAAAAGATCTCCCTCTTTGACTTTTTGTCCCAATACAGCAGCTGGTTTTTGAGAATAACAGGTACTTTCTGGAGTATTAACAAACTTTTTAATTTTATAGGCAACTTGTTCTTTCTTCCCACTTAAAATCAGTTTTTCT
>CAZZHC010000003.1:0-27102 GCA_964653745.1 uncultured Gammaproteobacteria bacterium | reverse complement strand
CATAAGTCACAGTCCCATCAAAAGGAGCTTCAACAACTCGGCCCATGTTTCTGGCCACTACTTTTTCCATCCCAGTTCCCACTACCGGAGCTTGAGGCAACACTAAAGGCACTGCTTGATTCTGCATGTGGGAACCCATTAAAGCTCGGTTGGCATCATCATGAGCTAAAAAGGGAATAAGCGAGGCTGATACTCCAACCACTTGTTGGGGCGAGACATCAATGTAGTTGACCAGCTTACTCTCGGCTTCAAAAAAGGTACCATTATAACGGACTGGCACTCGTTTGTTAACAATAAACCCCTTGGAATCAAGTTCAATTGTAGCCTCAGTAATATAGAAATCTTCCTCGTCATCAGCTGACAAATAAACCATCTCACTAGTAACTTTTGGCTTACCGCCCTCTAATACTACCTTTTTATATGGGGTTTCCAAAAAACCATATTCGTTAATTCTGGCATATAAAGCAAGGTAGGTCACCAAACCAATATTTGGTCCCTCTGGTGATCTGATTGGGTCAATCCGGCCATATTGGGAGTGGTTAATATCCCGGATGGAAAATGAGGCTCTCTCGCGGGTAATTCCGCCCTGTCCTGTCACAGTTAGTCTTCTTAAATGATCAGTTTCTGATAAAGGATTGGTTTGATCTAAAATTTGTGACAGTTGAGAGGAACGGAAAAATTCATTAACAGCAGCAATAATTGGCCTGGCATTGACTAAGCTGGCCGCATTAACTTCTTCTTCAGCCACCAGTAAACTCATTCTTTCCTTAATTACTCTTTCAAGCCGTAATAGCCCAACCCAAAAAGCATTTTGAGCCACTAGCTCGCCCACTCGTCTGACCCGACGGTTTGCCAAATGATCAATATCATCAACTTTCCCCTGCCCATTTTGCAAACCAATCAAATAACGGATAGTAGCCACTATATCTTCTTTTTTAAGAACCCAATTTTCTGGAGTATTGGCAACATCCTGCTTTAATTTTTTATTAATCTTAAACCTACCAACTCGGGTTAAATCATAACGTCGGCTGTTGAAAAACATACCATTTAACATTCCCTTAGCATTTTCCAAAACCACTGGATCACCCGGTCTCATCTTGCGGTATATTTCAAGGAGAGCCTCATCAGTATCTTTGGTTAGATCTTTAAGTAGAGTACTTGCAATATAGTGGCGATCAGAATCTGTATCAACGTCTTTAAAAAGTTCGCTAATTGTTTCATTATCAGGAAAACCAACGGCCCGAAGAAAAGTAGTAGCAGCAAATTTTCTTCGGCGGTCAATTTTGACAGTGACTACATCTGCCCGAGAGATAGAAAATTCTAACCAAGAACCATGGGAGGGACGAAGTTCAGCTGAATATAAGATCCTTCCAGTGATTGGATCTTGGTTGGATGAGAAAAAGACCCCGGGAGAACGGACAATTTGATTAACTACTGCTCTTTCAATCCCATTAATAATAAAAGTCCCCTTCTCGGTCATTTGGGGAATATCGCCTAAAAATACTTCTTGTTTATATTCTCTATTAGTTTGTAAATTGGTTAAGGTAACTTTAACCCTTAAAGGGGCATCATATGACACACCTTTAATAGTTGATTCTTCGGGAGTAAAACGGGGTTTACCTAAAGTATAATCGCCAAATTCTAGTTTCCAGTTTTTACCAGTAAAATCTAAAACTGGGTTTAAGGAAGAGATAATTTCCCCAATTCCTTCTTTGATAAACCAATCATAAGACTCTTTCTGTAAATAGATTAAGTCAAATTGTTGATCAATTTGTTGTCTTTTGCCCCAATACACCCTTCCATTTGAGGCCTGATCTGTTTTTATTATTTTTGGCATCAGTAGATGGTCCCCGAGACACAACAAAAGCAAGCATACTTAAAAGTATGCCACTCTTGTTGTTATTTAGTTGTGGATTATTTTCCCACAAACACTCCAGGCTGTCAAGCACCCAAAAACTTGTACAACTGTGCAATCCCCGAGGTTGAATAAAAATCCCTGCTTGATACTTAGTCCTTAATACTTAATACTTATTTATAGGGGGTGAGGAAATGTATAAAAAAATGCTGGCCTATTTTAAGGCTCATCCTACCTATAATTCTTTTGTCCATCTGTTAATTGGTATTGGAATAGGAACACTTTTAACCTACCCATTTTTTGGAGTCCATCCTGTCAGATGGGGTTTAGCTTTAATAGTAATTGGACTTTTGGCTCATTTTTATCCAGGGCTTAGTAAAAAGTAATCTTACTAATAAAGTTTTTTACTCAAGTCATGTTAGAATAATTAATCAGATGAACTGGACCAAATTTTTATCAGTTTTAGTTTTTGGTATTTTCTTTGGTTTAGTGGAAGCGGCAATAGTGATTTATCTGCGTTCTTTTTTTGACTTACAAAGTATCCATCCTTTAACTGATTTAACTAAACAAGATATAGCTATTTCTTTTAAGGCAATTGCTTTTTTAAAACCTCACCTATCAGTTCTTATTATGGGTAGTCAAAAGATTTTGATGGTCGAGCTTTGGCGAGAACTGGCTACTTTGGTAATGTTGGTTAGTTTAGCCATAGCAGTGGGAGAAAATTTTAGACAAAGGCTGGCCTATTTTTTTCTTAGCTTTGGGATGTGGGATATTTTTTACTATATTTTCTTAAAATTTTTCCTTAACTGGCCCAACACTTTATTTGATACTGATGTTTTCTTCTTAATTCCAGTTGCCTGGATTGGTCCGGTCCTAACTCCCCTTATTATTTCTTCTCTACTTATTATTACTTCAGTTTTTATATTGGAGAAGAGGAAGTAGGTCAGTGGCCTGCTTTGAGGCGGTTTTGCCTGGATACTTCCCGCTCTTCTTTGAGTTCTAGGTGTTTACTAATTTTTTTATCAATTTCTTCCTGGCAAGACTGATTAGAACAACGGTAAACTGTGGTAGTCATGGGCATGACACTATTACCCAACTTTTCAGTCTTTTGACTGACTAAAATCAGGTCACAGCCACATTGGTTACATTTAGGATGAGAATTTAAGGTGTTATTCAATGCGTGGGTATTATACCACACAGTTATGGATAATTGGCTACATTTTCATTGTGCTCGTCTAAATCCCTTCCATAATGAGAAATCCCCTTACTATCATGATAATAATAGAGATAAGGGGTTGTGGGATTGGCATTTGCTACAGCCTGCAGGGAAGATAGGCCGGGGTTGGCAATTGGGGTTGGAGGTAATCCTGCGTGAATGTAGGTATTATAGGCAGACGGGGTGGCTAAATCAGTTTTAGTTAAATTCTTTTTCCACCATGATTTTTGATCACTTTGGTAACCCAAAATATATTGAATTGTGGCATCAGTATTTAAACCCATACCGATTTTAAACCTCTTAAGTAAAATGCTCCCTACCATACGTCTCGCTTCATCAGACCTGGCTTCTCGTTCTACGATTGACGCTAAAATTACTCCCTGGGCAGGGGTTAAACCCACAGCTTTAATTTTAGTCTGTAAATCAGCATCATATTTCTGATCAAAATTATCCCTCATCATTTGGGCAATATCAGAAACTCCTGCATCAGGAGAAATCAAATAAGTATCAGGAAACATATAGCCTTCTTTGGCCACTGCCAAAAAATCTGCCTTTTTAATACTAAGTTCAGAGCTCAACCTAGCAGCAATTTCCTCTACTCTAAAGCCTTCTGGAATAGTTACCCACTTATCAGCTCTACCCACCTGAAGTTTTTGCAAAATTTCTCTGGCACTCATGGAAGCAGATAATTTAAAAGCTCCAGCCTGAATTTTATCAGCTGTACCTAAACTTCTGACTAAAATAGTAAAGGCATTGGCTGATCTAATAAAACCTTCTTTTTGAAGCTCTTTGGCAATATCAGAAGTGGAAGAACCTTGTTTGATAATAAATAATTTTTGGCTGCTGTCAGTTGAATTTTTGGGGGACAATAAAAAGTCGCGGTACAATTTTAAACCACCAAAAGCTATCAGTAAAAAAATAACTAATAATACAATTTTACGCATGATCGTCTAAATATCTTTGCAAAATAATGGTTGCTGCCACTGAATTATCTTCACGTCTCGCTTTTTGGCCAAGGCCCATTTCAATCATTCTTTGTTTAGCTTCTTGGGTAGATAAAGTCTCGTCAGTCAAAACTACTGTCAATCCTAATTTTTGCAAAGTCTTTGCTACTTTATCCACTATTTTACCCATCTTACCTTCTGGCTGACCCATCACCACCAGATCAATTTTTTCTTTTTTAACCAGTTCTTGGATTTGTTTGGTACCACTTGCTAAAGTAGTAGCAGAAACAGAAGTTAGGGGAGAGGCTAATTTGCCTTCTGAATAAGCCAAACCAATTTTCTTCAAGCCCCAATCAACTCCTAAATATTTCATAAACTACTTGGGAGTAATATTAACAGTTATATTTTTAGTAATCCAGGGGAGTCTTGCAACTTGAGCAGGAACAGAAGGTTTAAGTTTTATTTCTGCCCCCAGCACTCCTTCTAATTTTTTAACTTGCTCCACTGCTCCAGCTATCCCTTGACCCTTGATTTGTTTTTTGATAGCTTCAGTATCATATTTTGGCAAAAGCTTAGCTTGAAATCTAGCCTTAAAAGTCAGTTTTCCATCTTTATCAACTTTGGCCACATCAGCTTGGGTCTGCATATCCTGCAGATTAAGCTGAAAACCTTCTGGTATATTGGTAGATAACAGCTTGGAGACAATAGTGCGAAGATCGCTATCAGAATAGGCTGCCCCCCTAAATCTAACTGTAGCTGACAGCGAAAATTCATTGGCCTGATCATTAACTTGTTTACTGAAGGTATATTTACCATCAACCACAGTTAAAGCCTCAGAAATAATTTTTTTATCACCAGATAATTTACCTTGCAGTTCTGTTTGGGCTTTTTGGCGAAGATCATCTAGGACCTTAGCCTGCAGCTTCTTTTGATCATCAGAAGTCACTACTGTCACATTTTTACTGGTTCCACCAGATAGAGCATCAGAGATCATGGCTACCACTTGTGATTTAGAATAACCTGTCACCGCCAAACCATTTTCAGTATTGCTGCTAGCTGGCAAGTTACTGTCTGGTCCAACTGCCACTGCCGTTACCCCGACTGGGCTACTTTTACCAGGCGTAATGGTGGTGGTTAAATCTGCTCCCAGACTTGAGGATTGGGATGCTATGTGGACAGATGAGTCCAGGGTAAATTTAAGCCCGCCGCCAGAGGTTAAAGTGGTGCCGGAAGACAAAGAAACGCTATCATCAGTTTTATTATAAATAGTTACTTTTCCTTTGGCTGGATCACCAATTTGCTTATTCCCTGTGGCAGTACCTTTACCAGATCCTGTCACTGTTGTCTCAACGCTACTTCCTGGGATAACTTGTTTGGCTTCATCAACGACTTGAGCTTTGGGATCAGCCACAATTTCAGTATCTTTTTCCAAAATCCTGGGTTCGACCAAAAGGGTAACTGTTGCTTTGACAAAAAAGAGGTAGCCCAAAATTAAAATCAAAAGTGCTGCTGGAATAAAAATTAATTTAGAACTTTTACCAAACTTCATAAAATTAGGCAATTTAGGTATAAAGTTTTTGGGCAATTTAGCAGTAACAGCAGACAAAAAAGCCAATTTACCACCAAACTTATCACTCAAAACAGGCTCACCCGGAGCTATTAAATTATCATCTGTTAAATCTTCAAATCTCTCTACTGTTCCAGTTTCTACCTTTAGTACTTCTTCCTTCTCCTCTTCTAGTTTTTCTTTAATATCCCCCTGGACAAAACCCAAATCCTGGGTTGGTGCTATTTTGGCTTTGGGTAAGGGTGGGACTTGGGTGGTTAAATGTTTAAAATCAATCCCTGGATGAAGCTCAAAAGCAGCAGAGGCAATAATTGACCACAAAGTTGCATCATCTGGCAAAATATCAATTTTGGGAAAATGCAGAAAAGAGAGTTTGGACATCCAGGGATATGACATTAGCTCATCTTTTAATTTGGTCAGGTTTTCATTTTGTTTGGTAGGATAAAGTAAAATTTTAGAGGGCAAAACATCCACCTCATTAACCTGACCTAAAGTTTTTTCAATATCCTCAAATATATGGTCAGTGCGGTGGGTAAACCTGGTTTCAACTACCTTACCTCCCCGAAGCAATGTTACTTCTACAAAATCCCCCAGCCCTAGCAAAATTGCGGTTGGTGGCACCCCTTCTTCTTTTTGCAATTTAAAAGACATGGCTGTAGTGGTGGTCACATAAGCTAAAGGCTCCAAATCATAATCTTTTAAAAGATCCCGCAGTAGTTTTAAGTAAGGCTCTTTTAAATTATCATCCAAACTCCAAGAATCAGGCACTCCAAATAAAACCTGGTGTGGTTCAACGCCCAAACCTTCAACCACTTCATCAAGTAAATGGGGAGTTTTGGTAATTAAATCATCGTGATCTTCATAGGCAGTGCTGCTTTGATTAAGAAGGCTTAGCCTATTACCAGTAATTGACCAAACAGCAGCAGAAATCTGGGATAAGCCAATATTTAGGGCAAAAAAATGCTCCGGAGCCTCGGATTGTTTTTGTAAAGGAAGTTGGGCAGTAATTTTATCTAAAAAGCTCATTAGGAAATCCTGCCTCAAACTAGGCAGGTTTATAATCATTATACTAAATTTAGCGTTTAGCACAATATGATATACTAAGTTTGGTGGCTAAAACTTCTTTTACAACCGATGAGGCAAAACAAATTGGGGATCAGTTGGGTATTACCTGGGAAAAGTGGGACACAGAACAATTTAGGATGGGACTTGATGTGGAGTTAGAACATGGGACTGTTTCCCCATCTACTAATGTGACGGGTGATGATCCAATTTTAACTGGTAAAATTGCCCTGGCCCACCTAAATGAACACGCTGATTACTACACCAGGCTTTATAAAATGGAGCAGGAAGCAGAAGATGCTGAAAAAAATGAACAGGTTGGTTGAGCTTTTTGGGTGGTACGGGGGGGGCGCGATCGTCCTTGCCTATATTCTATTAACTTTTTCAGTTCTCTCTTCTACTAGTTTTATTTACCAATTTTTAAATTTAACAGGAGCCCTGGGAATTGTGACAGTTTCCCTATCTAAAAAAGCCTATCAACCAGCACTCTTAAATATAATTTGGTCCCTAGTTGCCCTATTTGCCATCTTCAAAATCATTTTTTAATTCCTACTCGTGTTCCCACACTCGGTGTGGGAAGGTGTTTAGCTGTCCACCTCCGAGGTGGATTTTATTTGTGCGCACACTTCCGAAGTGGGAAGGTAAAAATATTGCCTTGTAAGTGGGTTTATAATTAGCTATGGCAGAAATAGATATTGCCCATAAGGAAGAAGAATTAGCTACACCACCTTGGCAAATTATTGATCATGATCCCGCTATTGACTCTTTAGATGAGTTGGACTCAATAATTGGACCGGCTTATGAAAAAAATAAACAATTTTTTGGGCAAGCTGTCAGCGGTATTAAATTTTATTTTTTATATACCAGAGATCAAATGGATGCACTAGTCAAGCATAAAAATAAGGGGTGGGTTGTCGGACTAACTACTGGGCTTGATACTATCATCATGTTTAGCCCTTCTGTTTTTGGTAAAGTTTTCCCACATCCCAAATCAAATTTTCCTCCTGTTCTAACCCATGAAGTAGCCCATGTTTTTACTGCCATGCTATTTAGTTCAAAGTTTCCAACGTGGTTAATGGAAGGGGTAGCAGGTTACCCGGCGGAACAGTTTAAAAATAGAAAGGTTGAAACAGCAAGAACACTAAACTTTAGTCAAATACATGATTATGAAGGATGGTCTCAAACATCTAAAGATAACTACTCACCATCATTTCTTTTTACTCAATATTTAATTGAACACTATGGCAAAAATAAATTATTTGAACTCCTTTCATCGCTTGAGCAAAAAGAACCTTACCCTACTTTTATAGAAAAATTTGCTCAAGTTTATAGAACGGATTTAGAAGCCTGCCAAAAAGAGTGGCTCGAACTTTTGTAATCCGTGTTCCCACTTCCGAAGTGGGAAGGTAAAAATATACTTGACATATGTGACACAAATTCATGACATATCACTATTTTGTGATCTTTGTAGCATCAATAGTGTTGAGTATAAAACAGATGGTTGAACTTTTGTAATTTAGTTCTAAAATACCTGGTATGACTTTTGCAGAAGGTGATGTATTGCCCTGGTGGGAAAGTGCTTTAGAAATACCGCGGCGATTTGCTAATCTGCAACAACACGTTCAATGGTTAATTAAGACTGCTGCCCCCCGCTTTGATAGTCTGTTTGAGCGTGCCTGTCAAATAAACGAAGTTGATATTTTAGCTACACCTAGGGTTGGAGAACCATTTCAGGAAATGGTTATAAGCTTACCCATCGGCTCTACCCGTGAATTTGTTTTAACTCATCCCCAATTATCACCATTGTTGAGACAAATAGTTAAAGATGCTTTCTGGCAATTTTGTTTGCAAGATGACCCAAGGGTAAAGGCTTTTATAAATGTAAATCTTATACGGTGGGCAGAAAATTTAGGAAAACAAAACATACAAAACAGGTTATTGTGTACCAACTTGGGCGGCATAAATATGGGCACTGTATTTAGTTGGCGTGAAAGGTCTGGTCGGGTTCGGGTTGGTAAACACAATTTTGACTCCGCGGAAGTTAACAGATGTGTAAGTGGTGTTGCCATGTTAGCTATGGTAGATTCTGTAGTACCACAAAAGGATGAGCTAGATAAGTTATTTTCTAAACAAATAGTATTAGATCAAAATTCCTCAATTGAGCCAACCTAAGGATGGTATAATTTCTTCATATGACAGCTGATGAACTTAGAAAAAAATATTTAGAGTTTTTTGTTTCAAAAGGGCATAAAATTATTCCCTCTGCCTCACTGGTACCAGAAAATGATCCCACAGTTTTATTTACTACTGCTGGTATGCACCCTTTAATCCCTTATCTTTTGGGACAACCTCATCCTCAAGGGAAAAAATTAGCAAATTTCCAAAAATGCCTTAGAACTGATGATATTGATGAGGTGGGAGATAAAACTCACCATACTTTTTTTGAGATGCTTGGTAATTGGTCTTTGGGTGATTATTTTAAAAAAGAAGCAATTGAATATAGTTTTGAATTTTTAACTTCCAAAGATTGGTTGGGAATTGATAAAGAAAAACTGGCTATTTCTGTTTTTGCAGGAGATCAAGATGCTCCTTTTGATGAAGAGTCTTACAACATCTGGGTTTCGCTAGGAATATCCGAGCAAAAAATTACTAAACTAGCCAAAAAAGATAATTGGTGGGGGCCAGCTGGAAAAACCGGCCCCTGTGGACCAGATACAGAAATGTTTATTTGGGCAGGGAAAAATCAGGTTCCTCAAAATTTTGATCCAAATGACCCAAATTGGGTAGAGGTTTGGAATGATGTATTTATGCAGTACAACAAAACCAAGGAAGGAAAATTTGAACCAATAAGCCAAAAAAATGTTGATACTGGTATGGGACTAGAAAGAGCTTTATCAGTTATTAATAATTTGGGTGATGATTATTTAACTAATGTATTCAAACCAGCGATTGAAAAACTGGAAACTATCACCAATGCAAAATATTCTGACCGCCACAAAGAATTTAGAATTATTACTGATCATTTAAAAGCTTCAGTTTTTATCATTGCTGATGAGGTTGAACCATCCAATAAACAACAGGGTTATGTACTGCGAAGGTTGATCAGAAGAGCTGCTTTACAACTAAAAAAATTGGGAGTCCAGACACTAGAAGATGCTACTAAACAAATTGCTGGAGTATTTATAGAAATTATGTCTCAAACTTATTCAGAACTTAAAATTAATCAGACTAAAATAATTCAAATTATTGAAGTAGAAATTAAAAAATTTAATCAAACTTTAGATAAAGGTTTAAAAGAATTTGAAAAATTAGCAACTATCTCTGGCAAAGATGCTTTTAATTTATTTCAAACTTATGGTTTTCCCTTAGAGCTTACAGAAGAATTGGCAGAAGAAAAAGGATTAAAAATTAACAGGGGAGAATTTGAAGAAGAATTTAAAAAACACCAGGAATTATCCAGAACTGCATCAAGTGGGATGTTTAAAGGAGGGCTTTCTGATAGTTCAGAAATTGTGACTAAATATCACACTGCTACCCATCTTTTAAATGCAGCCTTAAGACAAATTCTAGGATCTCATGTTGAACAAAAGGGCAGTAATATTACTGCAGAACGTTTAAGGTTTGATTTTTCCCATCCTGAAAAATTGTCTCCAGAGGAGACTCAACAAGTTGAGGATTTGGTTAATCAAAAAATAAAAGAAGATTTACCAGTTACATCTGAAATTATGGACAAAGATCAGGCTCTAAAAAGTGGGGCAATTGGTGTTTTTGGAGAAAAATATGGAGAGAAGGTGACTATTTACACAGTCAGCCCTTCGACAGGCTCAGGGTCTGCTTTCAGCAGAGAAATCTGTGGGGGGCCTCATGTTAAATCAACTGGTGAACTTGGTACTTTTAAAATTACCAAAGAAGAATCTTCTTCAGCCGGTATCAGAAGAATTTACGCTACACTCTCCTAAAAAACTTTTTAGTAGATTTTACTTGGGTAATTCTTTTTATAGCCTTTACTCCATTTTCAACTGCTTGGGTTACTTGCGCAGCAGCTTTGACAGGTTTTTCCACATCATCTATTAAAAGATCAATTTTATCCAAAGATTTTTTTAAATCCTTTAAGATAAAAAAAACCTGCAGGCCCAAGACAGACAACAGTCCTGTCAAAAATAAAATTAAAAGCACTAAAGAAATTTGCAAAATATCCATTTTGATTAGGGTATAGCGTATAGGGTATAGGGTCTAGTTAAAAAAATCAACAACTAAACACTATCTCTTCAGGTAAACAATCCGTTCAACTTCCACTTTTTGGCCAAATTTAGAAGTAGCCACAATGCTGATTTTATTAACTGGTGAAGATAAAGCTACTTCTTCTTTAAAATTCCCACCGGCATCAACTGGAATATCTTGGCTGTTCACAGCTACTTTTACCTCAGGGGCAGTTTTACCCTCTACCACTATACTGGGATTATCAGTGGTTAGCTGATCAGCTGGGGAAACCAGGGAAAGTTGAGGGGAAGAAACCAACTGGCGATATTGAAACCAAAGATATACAAAAAAGAACAGGATGGCCAAAGAAATTACTAAACCTAAAATTCTGGTTGGGGTTAATTTAAATTTATCAGGCTTGATAGGTTTAACAAAAGCATCCATCACTTGGGGTGGGTGTTTTTTATCAGAAAATTCTCTTCTGTAAACTGCCAAAAGTTTTTGAGGATCCAGTTTTAAAAATTTGGCATAATTTTTAATAAAACCCTGAACAAAGGTGGTAGGAGGAAGTTTTTGATAGTTATCAGCCTCTAAAGCCTCTAGTAGTTCATGCCTAATTTTGGTAGATTTTTCAACTTCTTCTAAGGAATAAAACTTGGCTTCTCTTTCTTCTTTTAAGATCTGCCCAACAGTACGCATAGCCAAATTATACCATCTTGACTTTTTTGACTTAGTCTGGCATCCTGACAGCAAGTTTTATGGCTACAGTAAGTTTAGAAAACGATCAATTAGCGATTTTGGTAGCTCAATACACTAATGACACTGTCGAGATTGCCAAAGCTAGGCTTGATGGCAGATTGGGTACACCATTTGTGCGAGACCGGATGAGAAAATTTCAAGCGGATCTTCGTTATGCCTTACAAGGTGATAGTCCTCTTGAAATTTATGCAGCGTCAGTAAAATTGCAGTCTGTAATGATGTTTGGTGCTTACTCTCAAACAGTTGATTTAAACACTCCAATTGAATTAACGGAGGCAGACAATAATTTATTGTTAAGGTTTAATAACGTTGGACAGGTAATGCGAAATCAAAGCCTGGAATTGGTCCGCAAGCATCTTGATGATATTCCTCTACCCAAAGGTTCTGAATGTGACCTTGGCCAATATGGTGGTTATAGTCACGAAGTTTTATTTCCTATTACCAACATGGCAATTCGTTTAAGAAATCTTATTCCCTTTTCTAGTGCAGATGTTCGAGCAAACAAAAGGATAGCTGCTTGTTTTGGACTTGATCGAGAGGTTGGAAGGATGGTTGATGGTTATAATTTAAATAGTCGCAGCACCATCATGATAGGGATGGAACATATCATCGATACTACAGATAAACTATTAAAACCAGAAACAACTTTAGAAAAAATCACGCAAAGCGTGGCATCTATCTTTGCCTAAGCTTCATTGGCTGCTTTTTGGTTCAAATACTCATCAGCATTTCTGACCAGCACATCCCGAGGCTTACTACCCTCCCCTGGCCCAATAATTCCTGCTGACTCTAACTCATCAATAATTCTGGCAGCTCTGGCATATCCTACCCGAAGCCTTCTTTGCAAAAGGGAAGCTGAAGCCCGATCATATTGGCAAACAGTCCTGACTGCTTCTTCAAATAGATCATCTTGTTCCCCACTATCTCCACCTCTTCCACCTAGTCTTCCCAAAGGCATTTCTGTCACCTCTGTTGTATATTGTGGTGCTACACCCAGCTCTTTTAAATATGTAATTAAATTATTAATTTCAGCATCGGAGACAAATACACCCTGAATACGCATCGGCTTGGAAGCATCGGGTGGTAAAAAGAGCATGTCTCCCCGACCAAGTAGTTTTTCTGCTCCAGGCTGATCAATAATCACCCGAGAATCAACCATGGAAGAGACATTAAAAGCAATCCGGCAAGGAATATTAGCCTTAATTAGCCCAGTAATAACATCAACTGAAGGCCGCTGTGTTGCTAACACTAAATGAATACCAGTGGCCCGGGCCAGTTGAGCAATTCTGGTAATTGCATCCTCTACCTCAACCGGGGCAAACATCATAAGATCTGCCAACTCATCAATAAAAATCACAATACTAGGCAGAGCCTGAAAACCAGACATTTCATTGTAACCTTGGATATTTCTGACCCCAACTGATTGAAAAAGTTTATAACGTCTGTCCATTTCTGCCATGGCCCATTTTAAGGCTGATAAAATCTTTTCCGGTTCAGTAATTACCGGGGTTAAAAGATGCGGAATACCATTAAAGTTGGCCAATTCCACTCTTTTGGGATCAATTAGAATTAATTTTAACTCCTCTGGTGAGTTTCTAAAAAGCAAGGTGGTGATGAAAGCATTAATCATCACTGATTTTCCAGAACCAGTTGTTCCGGCGATTAAACAGTGGGGCATCTTGGAAATATCAACCACCACAGGCTTGGAAGCAGTATCCCGTCCTAAAGCTACCGATAATTTAGATTTATTTTTGACCATATCTTCTGCAGTTAAAATTCCTTTAAGTCCCACTACTTCCAGGGAATGATTGGGCACCTCAATCCCTACCAAAGACTTACCAGGAATTGGAGCCTCAATTCTAACAGTCCCAGTGGGTGTAGCCAAAGCCAAAGCCATATCATGCTGTAAATTGGCAATTTTAGCAATTTTGGTACCAGCGGAAATTTCCAGAGCATATTGGGTAACAGCCGGGCCTCCATTGACCTCGGCCACCCGTGCCTGAATGCCAAATGAGTCCAGAGTTTTTTCAATTAAAGCAGCACTTTTTTTAACATCCCCTCGCTCGGCTGGAGTCCCAATTTTATCTGATAGCAGAGAGTAAGGAGGATATTTCCAAACCCTTGATCCGGCGGCCACGTTTTTGACCAACTCATCTGCCATGATGTTTTCTGGCATGGCCTTAGCCACATTTTTAGGCTTTTCTTCTACTCCTGATACCCTAATTGGAATTTTGCGATTTTCAAAGCTGGGCCTTTTGGACCGATCAAAAATTGGTCCCAGGGCTTTTTGGCCAATAAATTTAAAAATATTACCAACCATGGCTAAAGCAGAAGAAAGTGAGGTATTAAACATTACCACCAGTCCAATTAAAAAAGCCCCCAATAGAGCTGCCAAAGCACCGGTAGCGGTGAGGATTGTAGCAAGTTGGAGCCAAATTAAATCACCAACTGCACCTGCTTTGGTGGTAGAAACTGGTGAAGTTAAACCCGCCAAAGACAAAACTACCACCAAAAGTCCAATCAATACATTGGGTTGGGCAAAAGAAGCTTTTAGTTTTTGTAAAACCAACCCGACTATTAAAAATAGCACCGGAGCAAAATAAGCTGTCCAGCCTAAATTACTTTCTAAAAATGTTTTCCAAAAAAGTAAGGTTGGGGAATGGGAAAGTAAGGATACTGCAGACAGCACTGCCAACACTGCTGCCACCAGTGAGCCAACTGTTACCACAGTCTTTTGACGAAGTTTCAATTTGGGCATTGAATAAATTGATTTTCTTCTCGGCATATAATTATTATAACATTATTGTCAATACTATAAGTCTATTTCCAACAGGCTTTCAAGCTCTGCTTATAAGCCTATACCTCTACTACTACCGGTAAGACCATCGGCCGGCGCCCCGTTTCTTCATAAAAATATTTTTCCAAATTTTCCTCAATATGCTGCCTGGTAAAACGCCAATCCAATATTGCCTCTGGATGATCAGCCAAAACTGATTTAACCAAGTTTTTGGCCCCTTCAATCAGCTCTCCCGCTTCTTTTTCGAAGACAAAACCCCTTGATACTATATCTGGCTCCCCACCCAGTTTACTAGTTCTAGCCTCAATCGGCACAATTACCAATACTATTCCTTCTTCAGCCATCACTTTCCGGTCCCGTAGTACAATACTGCCTACATCCCCGATCCCCAAACCATCAACATAAACATTTTGAGTGCTGATCTTACCGTTCATCGCTACTTTACCCCGGCCGATCTCAACCACTTGTCCATCATCAGGTAGTAATATTTTATCGCGGCCATATCCCAAATTACCACACATGTTGGCAAAAACCTTCATCTGGCGAAAAGTAGATCCAATTGGAATTAAATATTTGGGTCTGGCTAGATTAATCATCAGTTTAATTTCTTCAGCCGCGGCGTGGCCGGAAACGTGCAAAGCATCAGTAATGTCAGTGTAGTAAACATTAGCATCAAGTTTAGTTAAACGATCAATCAAATCGTGTTGGGCAGCTTCAGTAGAAGGAATGGGGTCGGCTGAAAATACCACGCTGTCGCCCGGTTTAATGGTCACAAAGCGGTGGTCATTATTGGCTACCCGAGAGAGAGCTGAACCTGGTTGACCTTGAGAACCGGCAATAATAAGCATTAGTTTATTATCGGCAAATCTTTTTATCTCATCAGGGACAATCACTACATGGGGCGGTACATCAATATAGCCCAAATTCCTGGCTGTTTGAAAATTAGCCTCCATTGATCTACCTACTAAGGCTACTTTTCGACCTGCTTTAACTGCCACATTAATGGCTTGTTGTACCCTAGTAATGTTGGAGGAGTTTGTGGTAATTAGTAATTTTCCAATGGCTTCAGCCTCAATCTTGGTAAAAGTTGGTTCAATGGTCCGTTCTGATAAATTATAGCCTGGCCGTTCTATCCGCAGTGAATCAATGAGCATTAAAAGCACACCTTTTTCCCCAGCCAACGCCACCTTACCCACTTCTGTTACCTGACCCGAAACTGGTGTCCAGTCTAATTTAAAATCAGACTGATGAATAATTTTGCCTACTGGAGTTTCAATAATTAGTCCTACCGAATCAGGTACAGAGTGAGAAACTTGGTAAAAAGAGACCTTAAAAGCTCCTAATTTTAGTTCAGTTGCAAGCCCAATAGTATTAATTTTATCTTTAGACAGTTTATGCTCAATAAACTTATTTTTAATAAAACCAGCCGCCAACCTTTGGGCATAGATCGGACAATCAAGTTCTTGCCAAAGGTAAGGTAATCCCCCAATATGATCATCATGGGCATGGGTAATAATAATCCCTCTAATTTTCGATTTTTTATCGCGTAAATAATTAATATCAGGGATAACTAAATCAATCCCTGGCATAGCCTCATCAGGAAAACCAATTCCACAATCAACAATAATGATATCACCGCCAAACTCATACACATACATGTTTTTGGTCACATCACCAATCCCACCTAAAGGAATTAATTTTAAGTTTTGTTTATCCCACATATTGTCCTATATTTTCTGCTGTTATTTTATATGGCCCCGGGTGCCCTTCTACTACTAATCTTGCCACTTTTCTCACCACTCCTTCAACACTTCTTTGTAAAGAGCGGATGCCGGCATCAAAACCTAGGGGTCTAACAATTTGTGGCCATAAATTTTCATCAATGGTTAAAATTCCGCTGGGAAGTCCTGCGGTTTTAATAAGTTTTGGCAACATATAATTTTTACCAATCATAATTTTTTCCTCATCGCTGTAAGCTGGCATTTCAATAATTTCCAATCTGTCCAACACCGCTGTGGCAATACCCGAGGTGTTATTGGCTGTTGCAATAAATAAAGCATTTGATAAATCAAATGGGTAATCAACAAAATAATCAACAAAGGCCATATTTTGTTCAGGATCAAGTAGTTCTACTAACACCCCCATAATATCTGATCGGGAGTCTTGAGCCACCCTGTCAATCTCATCAAGCAAGATAACTGGATTAGACACTCCTAAATCATGAATTAATTTTAAGATCCTGCCCGGTTCTGCTTCAGGCCTGCTTTTTGATTCACCCCGAAGTTCGCGGGTTGAGCCTAAACCCCCAAAGGGAATTCTGATAATTTGTCTGCCCAAGCTTTCCGCGATTGAGTAGGCCAGTGATGTTTTACCACTTCCGACAAGCCCCACAAAAAATAGCACTGGTGATTTTAAGCGCTGCTTCGCCTTGGTATTTAAAATCAGCATTGATAAATATTCCAAAACCCGATCTTTAACCACTTTTAAACCATAGTGGTTATGATCCAAAACTTCCACAGCCCGGTGCAAATCTAAAATATCTACACTCATCTTTCCAAAAGGCAGGAAAGACACAAATTTAATATATTCCAGCTCTTTATCCAGATCTGCCCTATAGCCCACCGAATAAAATATTTTTTGCAAACGATCTAATTGGGAAATGAGCTTTTCAGATAAATCAGCCGGAGGATGATTTTGAGTAATTTGAGATTTTAAGTTGGCAAAAACACTGTCTTGGGCAGGTACATTATCCATATTCTTTTTTATTTTAGCTTATCGGCGTCTTCTATCAAATGGAGGTCTTCTGTTACCAAATTCTCTCCTTGGCCCCCAACTTCTTCCTTCTGGTTTGCGGTCTGGTTTTATATCTTCACCAAACAGCATTGATAGAGCAATTTTACCTTGATGATCAACATCAGTAACCCGAACTTTGATCTCCTGGCCAACTGACACAATATCTTCTGGATTTTCTACTCTTTCTGGAGCCATTTGGGAAACATGGACTAACCCTTCTTTACCTGGCAAAATTTCCACAAAAGCTCCAAAGGGGGCAATTTTTACTACTTTGCCATCATAAACTTCACCAGGATTAACAGTTTTAAACATCCCTTCCACTGCCTCAACTGCTTTTTTCAAGCTTTCCTCATTAGTTGATGAAATCATCACTGTCCCATCCTCTTCCACATCAACCTGGGCCCCAGTTCTGGCAATAATACCATTGATATTTTTTCCACCCGGTCCAATTAACATCCCAATCTCTTCTTGTTTAATATGGACTATTTCAATTCTAGGAGCATATTTGGACAGTTCCCCAGCTTCAGGTACAACCTCTTGCATTTTATCCAAGATAAATTCCCGGGCTGCTTTACCTTGTTTTAAGGCTTCTTCAATAATGGCAAAAGTGAGACCTGTAAGTTTTGTATCCATTTGAATAGCAGTAACACCCTCTTTTGTACCTGATACCTTAAAATCCATCTCTCCATAAAAATCCTCCACTGCCTGCATATCGGTAATTACTTGAAATTTATCATCTTTTGATAAAAGCCCCATGGCAATTCCAGCCACTGGATTTTTCAAAGGCACTCCGGCATTAAGTAGAGCCAAGGTGGTAGCACAAACAGATGCCATTGAAGTTGAGGCATTAGCTGCCATGATCTCTGATACCGCTCTCATGGCATAAGGAAAATCTTCTTCATCTGGTAAAATATTCACTATGGATTTTTCAGCTAAGGCTCCATGGCCAATATCACGCCTGTTGGGAGAGCCCAATCTTTTGACTTCCCCCACTGAAAAAGGATTGCTGCTCATGTTGTAATGATGCATAAATCTTTTAGTAGATTCCCCCATCATCCCTTCTAAGGTTTGGGATAAGGACAGGGGGCCTAGGGTAGCTATTGATAAAACTTGAGTACCACCTCTTTGAAACAAGGCAGAACCATGGGTTCGAGGGAACAGTCCTACCTCAATATAAATTGGCCTAACCTCTTCCATTTTTCTTCCATCTGCCCTTTTGCCTTGTTTGAGCACCAAATCATTCATTAGGTGCTTCGCCACTTTATCAAAAATTTGGCCGATGGTTTTACTATCAACAGTTTCAGCATATTTAGTGATCAGCTCTCCCTTAATTTGATCAGCAGTTCCTTCATGCCAAGGATGCTCTAGATCTGATAGGGCTTTACCAATTCTTTCCTCAACTTCTTTTTCTACCTCTTTTAAAGTTTTGGCGTCAATTTTTTCTACCACTGGTACCATTGGTAATTTTTCTTTACCTGATTCTTTGACAAAATCATTAATTAGCCCAATTACAGCTTGGGAAGCCTCATGGGCTTTTTTAATTCCATCCAGTACCACCTCATCTTTTACCTGCTTACCTTCAGCCTCAATCATGACCACTTTTTCAGCGGTTGAGGCCACCAATAAGTTCAGATCTAAATGCTCAATTTCTGGTAGTTCTGGGTTTAAAATGGTGCTACCATTTTGAGTACCCAACCTAGTCACTCCAATTGGGCCCTTAAAAGGGACAGATGAGGCAGTTAAGGCTGCAGACGAGGCGATGAAACCCAAAGTTACCGGATCATTAATTCCATCAAAAGATAATACTGTTACAATCACCTGAACTTCATTGGTAAATTCCTTGGGGAAAAGGGGACGGATGGCTCGATCAATAGCTCTACCTGCTAAAATTGCTTCATCGGCTGGTCTGGTTTCCATTTTGATGAATTTTTGGGCAGTAATTTTACCTCCGGCATAATATTTTTCTACATATTCAACCGATAGGGGAAAATAGCCTAAATCTTGAGCCAAAGGTTGGGTAGCAACCGTTGCCAAAACCACTGTTTCACCCCAAGAGGCCAAAACAGCAGCATCAGCTTGACGAGCTAACAGCCCTGTTTGTAATGTTAATCTTCGACCATTAAGATCGAGTTCCTTAATAATTTTATTCAGCATAAAACCTTATACTACAACTACTTTGATAAACCTAATTTGCCAATCAAAGTCTTATATCTATCATTATCCTTTTTTAGTAAGTATTGAAGTAGTCTTCTTCTGCGGTTGACCATTGACAAAAGTCCGCGTCTGGAATGAACATCATGAGTGTGTTCTTTCAAATGGTTAGTCAGATTTTTGATTTGTTCTGTCAGCAAAGCTGCCTGAACTTCAGGGGAACCAGTATCACCTTTGTGGGTGGCAAACTCTTCAATAATTTGTTTTTTTGATTTAATATCCAGTGGCATCTTTCTCCTTATTTGGACTAACCTCGGTGCCAAGAAGTAAGTCCTTGATTTATATGCTGCAGTTTACCAGAAATTTTCTATTTCTGCAAGAGTTATCCCAAACCACTTTTGCCTTTGAAGATTTTAGGGGTTAACCAATCTGCTTCTGGATTGGCAGTTTCTACCCCTTCTCCTCTTGGTGCTTCCTCCGGGGAGGGTTGTGATGAAACTACTGGGGGGACCGGAAAAGCTTCACTTATATCTGGTTGGAGATTTACTGGAGCCTGGAAAATTTTACTAAGATCAAACCCCTCCTTTGCTGAAGCTTCGGAGGGCAGGCCTGGAGAAATTGAGTTGGTAGTAGACACAGGCTTTTGGCCTCCAGCCCTAACTGCCTGGGCTACTACCTCATAAGTATCTGCACCAACACCGCTGCTTTGTAAATTATTAGTGGCAGAAAAAATTCCTGTTAATAAATTGGTGGCAATATCACCCTGAATTGGTAAAGATAAAGAGGGTAAAATTTGTCCCACCATTTCTGAAATTGAGGAAGCTTGAGTATCCAAAATATTAGTCTTACCAAACTGACTATTTCCTGCCTTGTTATCTAAATTAATAATTTGCCCACTGGTAAAAAGTTGCGGGTTACTGCTATAAATTGCCCCCAAACTATCCAAATTTTGAACTCCCAGCACAAAAATTAAACCAGACCCGCTACCTTCATAATGAGGAGTAACACTAGTTGGTTCAAATTTTTGCCCAGGTAAAACCCTGACCACCAAATTTAAATCATTACCAGTTGTGTAATAATCCATTTTTTCAGCTGTTGGGACTTTACCATCAGCTGTGGCAACTCCACCCAAAGTAATGACAAAATCACCACCACTTGAGGGTGGTAAACTACTTTGAATTTTATCTACTCCAAAAAGATTGGTGTGGGAAACTTTAATTACTTCTTCAGTGACAATTTTGACATCTTTACTAGCTTGGGTTAAAGATAGATAAAGGGCCAAGCCTGCTGCCAAAGTATCAACATCACTGTTTTTAGGTAGGGCAATTAAAATACTTTGGGTAGAGGGTAAAAGCTGTTTAAGATCATTTAGCACACTATCATACTTCATGCGCCGATTTTAACACAACATGCGCCAACCTTCAAACATTTTCCCGTTTTTAGCTGTCCACCTTTCAGGTGGATTAGCTTGACACCTGTGGGTTTTTAGGCCTTTATGCTGCCACACCCGATGTGGCACGGCTTATATACCATTTAACAAAATCTTGCCAAAGGGTTTGATTATCATGAGATTTTATTCCTTCAGCCTGACACTGGGCAATAGATTTACCTGTATCAGATAAACTGATAACACAATCAGATGAAATTCCCTCACCCTTTACTTCCCTTAACACCACACCCTTAATCTGATGAGTAAAAACTTTAGTTTGTTTTTCATCCTTGTAAACTACTACTTCTCCTAAGAAAACTTCTCTATTTTCTCGATCTTTCATTAAATTTAAAAAATCTTGGGGAGTAAACCACTCATTAATATATTTCATAAGTGGTCCGGGAAAACCATTTAAAGCAGTAATACTCCAGCCAGAATCATTTACAAATAAAGGCTGCCTAATTTGGTCAAAGGCCTGTTCTGCCTTAAAAAGGGCTACTTTTTCAATAGAGTCAGTTTGTTCTTCAATTAAATCCAGTTTTTTACCTTCAAATTCAACACCAAAGGCTGATAAATATTTTTTAGCTGTATCTATTTTATTTTGATTACCAGTAATGTAATAAAGCATTAATTTATAACACTCTGAAACTTTCTACTATATCTCCCACCTGAAAATCTATCTGGGGATCAAATAAAATCCCACACTCTGTTCCTTTTTCTACCTTGGTAACTTCTTCTTTAACTTTTTTAAGTGACTTAATCTTCCCCTCACCTACTATTTCCTCACCCCTAACTACCCTCACCTTTGGCCCTTTGGAAAATGTTCCCTCCAGTACTTTACATCCGGCAATTTTTTCTGCTTTTCCAAAAGGAAACTCGGCAATAATTTGGATTCTGCCAAACACTTCTTCCACTTTTCCGGGGATTAACATTCCCTCCACCACATCTTTTAACTCATCTGATAACTCATAAATAATTTTATAGGTCCTAATTAAAACATGTTCTGCTTCAGCAATTTTTTGAGAAGAAGAAGTAGCGTTAACATTAAAACCAATCACAATTGCCCCAGTGGCTGCTGCCAGTGTTACATCAGCATCACCAATTTCCCCAGTTCCAGCATCAATTATTTTAATATGCTGCGCGTCTTGATTAAAATTTTCAACAATATTTTTAACTGCCTCCAAAGATCCTTCTTTATCAGCCTTAATAACAATATTTAATAAATGGTTTTCTTTTTCTTTTAATTTATCAACTAGGCTGGAAAGCTTTGCCTTTTCCATTATTTTTGCTTTTTCTTCCTCACAAAGTTTAGCCCCAACCCCAGGCACTTGGGTAAAACCCAAAACTTCTACTGGCATGGATGGCCCAGCAATATCTACTGATTTACCTTTAAAATCAAACATCCCCCTCACTTTAGCTTTTATTCCACCAACATTAATCTCTTCTCCCTTTTTTAAACTGCCATCCCGAACCAAAATAGTAGCAATTGGTCCTTTAAATTTATCCAGTCTTGATTCAATCACAATTCCCAAAGCTTTTTTATCAGAATCACCTTTAAACTCATGAATTTCTGCCACCAAGTTAATAGTTTCTAAAAGCTCATCTACCCCTTTACCAGTTTTGGCAGAAACTGGGGCCAAAGGCACATCCCCACCATATTCTTCCACTAAAACTTTTTGATCAGATAATTGCTTTTTAATTTTCTCCAGCTGAACTTTGGTATCAACACCTAAATCCATTTTGTTTATAGCTACAATCATGGGAATTTGGGCTGTTAGGATGTGTTTAATTGCCTCAACTGTTTGAGGCATCACCCCATCATCAACCGCTACTACCAAAACTGCAATATCAGCCAACTGGGCCCCTCTCTCTCTCATTTTTTCAAAAGCAGCATGACCCGGGGTATCAATGAAGGTGATTAATTTTCCATCAGCTTCAACCTGATAGGCACCAACTGCCTGGGTAATTCCACCATGTTCTGAAGCTGCTACAGCCGATTTTCTAATAAAATCAAGCAGGGTCGTTTTTCCATGATCAACATGGCCTAAAATTGTGACAACTGGCGGTCTAGTAATTTCTGCCATATAATCTCTCCTTTCAATAAAAAGTCCCCAGTTAATGAGCAAGTTAAAGAAATTTTGAAGTTAGAGGTGAGATATTTCTGAATTTGACATCTTGATATCTTGAATTCTAGAAATCAAAACTTCAATTTCCAACTTCCCATCTCTCACATCAAAAAATCCAAGCTCAATCATAAATCTATTTTCCAGGCTTTTTAGGTTTTTCTTTATCCTCTAAAGCTGTTTCATCAGTGGGCGCTGTCACATCAGCAGGAGCTTGTGAGGCACCCTCCTTAACTTCATGAGTTCCTTCCCCGCTACCCTCAATATCAATTTTAAAACCAGTCAGTCTGGCTGCCAACCTAACGTTTTGCCCACCTTTACCAATTGCCAAAGACATTTGGGTAGAAGGGACTCTAACTTTAGCCACTTTTTCTCCATCTATCTCTTCAAATTTAGCCACCACTTCTTTAGCAGGAGATAGAGCTGAAGCAATATATCTGGCTGGATCTTCTGAATAGGAAATAATATCAATTCTCTCTTCCCCTAGTTCATTCATCACAGCCTGAACCCTGACTCCTTTTTGCCCAACCAAAGAACCAACTGGATCAACTCCATCCTGGGTAGAAATTGCTGCCAACTTTGTTCTTGATCCTGCTTCCCTGGCAATATCTTTAATTACCACTGCTCCACTGGCAATTTCCGGTACTTCCATGGCAAAAAGCCCTTTAACCAAAGCTGCATCAGAACGGGATACCACCACCTCTGGACCCCTTCTTCCTTCTCTAATTTCCTTAATATAAAACTTTAATCTTTGACCAACATGGTAATACTCATCCCGGGTTTGTTCAGATGGGGGGAAAACCCCTTCTGCCCTACCTAAATCTACAAAGTAGGTTATACCTTCTTGCCTTTGGATCATGCCAGAAATAACAGTGCCCACTTTTTTCTCATACTCATCAGTGATGGCAGTTTTTTCTGCTTCATGAAGGCGTTGCATAATCACTTGTTTGGCAGTTTGAGCAGCAATTCTGGCAAAGCCGGGCGGGGTAACATTGGTTTTTTCCCTCATGATGGAAATTTCACCAGTTACAGGATCAATTTCAGCAGTCAAACTTTCAAAATCTTCAGGAATTTCCTCTCCCCGCAGAGATAAATCTTTGCGATAGGCTGCCAGAGCTGCCTGGGAAATAGCATCCAAAATCACATTAACATCAACCCCTTTTTCAGAGGCTAACTGATTTAATGCTGCTGCAAATTCTGTTCTTGCTTGTTGTGCCACGTTTTTAAAACTCCTTTCAAAAAGGCAAGGTTCTGATGGCTAAGCAGTATAATTTTTCCATACTGCGAAGACATCAGGTCCTTATATTATTAAAAAAGGCGGGACCAGCCCACCTTTAAACAAGTCCTTTTCAATTGCCTCCATTTTAGTCTTTTAAAAAGATGAAGTCAAGGGAGATAAAGTTAGAACCAGCTTTTTTTCTTAACCTTGCTGGCTAGTTTTTCATAAAGTTCTTTTTCTTCTGCTGATAATTTTTTAGGGATTTCTACCCTGACCCTAACATAATGGTCCCCTTTACCCGCACCTTTTAACTTTGGTGCCCCTTGACCCTTAATTCTAATTAAAGATCCAGGTTCTGTACCTGCTGGGACTTTAAGTTTAACTTCTCCCCAAACAGTTTTAACCTCAACTATATCTCCTAAAACTATTTGAGGAATTGTTAAATTAATATCAGAAAAAATATCAGCTCCTTCTCTTATAAATTCCGGGTGTCTTTTAACCCTAAAAACAATATCTACTCCCTCAAATCTAATTCTGGTCCCATTATCCACTCCAGCTGGAACTTTTAGCCTTAATTTTTTACTTTTGCCAGTATTATCTTGGATCACCACATCCTTGGTGGTGCCACTGATTGCCTCCTCAAAGTTAATTTCCATCTGATAAGTTGGGCTTCTTCTATAAGCCCCACCAAACATATCCCCAAAACCTCCCCCAAAAATTTGTTCAAACAGATCAAAAGGATCAGCAAACCCCCCAAAATCCATATTGGGATTACCACTAGTAGAATAAGAATAGGTTTTAAAACCACCTCCAAAGGGATTACCTTGTCCACCACCAAAACCTGCTCCTGGTTCAAAAGCAGAGTGGCCAAACTGATCATAAGTTTTTCTTTTTTGCACATCAGATAGAACCTGATAAGCTTCTGACACCTCTTTAAACCTTTCAGCAGCCCCAGTGGATTTATCTACATCAGGATGATGCTGCCGGGCCAGCTTACGGTAAGCAGATTTAATCTCTGCCTCGGTAGCACTTTTATTTATTCCCAAAATATCATAATAATCTCTTTTAGTAGCCATATGATCAAAAAACCTCGGTCTCCCGAGGCATCTCCTTGTTTAAATTATCAACTCCTTCTTTTAGCGCTTTGAACGTGAGTGAGTAGCCCCATATCTATTCGACCCAATCATACCGGTAGACCCATCAATTGGATTCCAGCTGTTTTTAACAGGTTCTGCAACTGGAGTTGTTCTCCTATTAATAGCTTCTGAAATTTTACCCATAGGGTATCCTTTTGAATACCCTTTATCAGCTGCCTCATCTTGCATCCCGCGCAATATCTCTAACGACAACCCATCTAACCAATCATTACTTTCCGCCATCTTTATCTCCCTCCTCCACTACCTCTCCCTCAACAACATCCTTTTTGCCATCTTCTTCTTTGGGGCCAATTTCTTCTTCAGCTTTTACTTCTGCCTCTTGTCCAGGTTGCTGACCTTCTGGTGAGCCTGCCGAACCATACATGCTGGCTCCAACTTTTTGCAAAGCTTCTGACAAATTTTCCATCTTGGGTTTAATTTCTTCTATCTCACCTTTTTCTACTGCTTCCTTAAGTTCTTTAACCTTCCCTTCCAAATCAGCCTTGGTTTCAGCTGAAATTTTATCCCCAGCATCTTTAATAGTTCGCTCGGTTGTGTAAATTAGGGTGTCAGCCTGGTTTTTAACCTCAATTTCTTCCTTTTTCTTCCTATCTTCTTCGGCATGAACTTGGGCCTCCTTGGCCATCCTTTCAGCTTCCTCTTTAGAAAGTCCCGTTGAGCCTGTGATGGTAATTTTTTGCTCTTTAGAAGTTGCTTTATCTTTGGCCGATACATTTAAAATACCATTGGCATCAATATCAAAAGTAACCTCAATTTGAGGCACACCCCGGGGTGCTGGGGGAATACCATCCAGCACAAATCTACCTAATGATTTATTATCAGCTGCCATTTCCCTCTCACCTTGCAAAACATTAATTTCTACCTGGGTTTGATTATCAGCTGCTGTTGAAAAAACTTCAGATTTAGAAGTAGGGACTGTACTATTTCTGGAAATTAAAGCAGTTCTGACTCCACCCAAAGTTTCAATTCCCAAAGTGAGAGGTGTGACATCCAAAAGTAAGACTGATTTTACTTCTCCACCCAAAACTCCACCCTGGATAGCTGCTCCAATTGCCACCACCTCATCAGGATTAATTCCTTTGTGGGGATCTTTACCAAAAAAGTCTTTAACGGCCTTCTGTACCGCAGGCATCCTGGTCATTCCACCCACCAAAACTATTTCATCAATATCTTTGGCAGAAAGTTTTGCATCCTTTAAAGCATCCTTCACGGCAGTAAAAGTTTTTTCAATTAAATCCGCTACCAAATCTTCTAGTTTGGCCCGGGACAGCTTCATTTCCAAATGTTTAGGACCAGAGCTGTCTGCGGTAATAAATGGCAGGGAGATATCTGCTTGGGTTGAAGAGGAGAGCTCAATTTTAGCTTTTTCTGCAGCGTCCCGCAGTCTTTGCAAAGCCTGCCTGTCAGTTTTAAGATCTACCCCCTGGTCCTTTTTAAATTCTTCGATAAGATGATCAATAATCCTTTGGTCAAAATCATCCCCCCCCAAGTGGGTGTCACCAGCAGTAGATTTGACCTCAAACACTCCCTCACCAAGTTCCAAAACAGAGATATCAAAAGTACCACCACCTAAATCATAAACAGCAATGGTATGAGCATTAGCCTTATCCAGTCCATAAGCTAAAGCAGCAGCAGTCGGCTCATTAATGATTCTTTGAACAGAAAGTCCTGCAATTTCTCCAGCTTGCTTTGTTGCTTGACGTTGAGCATCATCAAAATAAGCAGGAACTGTAATGACAGCATCTGTGACTTTCTCACCAAGATAGGCTTCGGCATCAGCTTTGATTTTTTGTAGAATCTGGGCAGAAATTTCTTGTGGGGTGTACTGGT
>CAZZHC010000002.1:0-38777 GCA_964653745.1 uncultured Gammaproteobacteria bacterium | reverse complement strand
CATGAGGATAAAAAAATCAACGTCGGGGACCAATTCGTCAATAGCATTCAATTTACCGATTGCCATATCTGCCTCTGAAAGAAGTACATGTAAATCATCGTCCCAAATAATTAAATTATGATCCGGAAAATGAGTAGGTATAAAAGCCCGATAATTCTTGGGCTGTTTTATATATTGTCCTATTTTACTCATATTTTTGCCCATACTTAAAAATAGCTAAGTACGGTTTATCTATTATAAACCGAACTAACGATTTATTCAAGTCCTGGTAATAACACGTTTAATTACAGCCTTTATTTAATTTTTAAAAGTTCCAGGTCAATTCTGGCACTTAGGCAAGCTCGGTATGATAATAAGATTATTAGATTTAAAAGTTGACATGGACTTATTTTTAATAAACTGCTACAGTCTTTAAAACAGAGTTTGCTCTTTTTTGTACCCCTGGTATATTTTCATTTGGAATCTCTGTTGGGCTGGCGGTGATTTCTCTAGGGGATAATTCTCTCCCCACAGTTAACCCTCGAGTTGGGTCATATGAACTTTCATACAAAATGCCATTTTTCAAAACAACAACAGGTAAACCGACAATACTTGCAGTCTCATAAATATCTTCATATTCAATTCTATCAAGCCGGTTTATAATTTCACCAGTACCACCTGCAGCACGCTTGAGGTTTCCGGATTCAAATCTCATTCCCTTATTGTCAAAAATAGTATCTCCACCTTGATCTAAATTAATATAGACTCCACCTACTTTGAGTCCAAATTCTAAAATTACTTCATTATGCCAACCCGAAGATATATGAGCATTATTTTTTGCTACGGCTCTTTCTAAACTTTGTTGATACCTCATAATATTTTTCGGGTCCTTCCCTTTTTTAGTCTTTTTGTCCACCGCCAATGATCCTAAATCTCCACCCTCTGCTTCAGCTATAATACCGCTTTGAATCACAACACCTATTGGGCTCCATAAGTGCTGGGGACCATTGCCTTTTTTAACAAATGAGGCAGAAAGAGGTGGTCGTTCAGCCACAATAACCATCAATTTATCTGCCCAGCTAGCCGTATCTTCTAACACCATGTTATTAGCACCACCAAATCCTGGAGTTATACCGTGGACAATATAACCTTGATATCTATCTGTAACTTCTGCTACAGTGCCATGCTCTTGTTTGTAACGTTCAAGTTCTGCCTTTTGTCTTTGTTCTTCTAAAGATTGTCGTTGATCTTTAAGTAAGCCCCATTGTTGCCCATAAAACTTTTGTAAAGTTTTTTTACCAACAAGTGGATGAGTTTTATGCCACCGAGAAAGTTCATTAAATTTCTTTTCTAAAACAAACAACTCTCGTTGATAAGTTTCCCGTTGTATCTTCAGAGACATATTTTGTCTCTCCAGGCCGTATTCAAGTTCAGGTAGTTGTTTTTGTAGCTTCCAAGCTTCTTCTCTAAAACTCCTACTAACCAATGCGCGTGCCCGCGCAAGCCAGGATGTAGACCTGTCAACCAATTCAGCTTTTAAGTATAAAAGCCGATTTTCTGCCTCTACCTTTTTTGCTTCTGCATCTGCCCGGTTTTGTTGGTTATCTGTTTGTCTATCTATTAAATAATCTCTTTGTTTTTGCCGCGATTGTCTGGCTTCACTTCTTTGACCAAGGATATCTTCGGCAGCATCATTCCTAGCTTGTCTACCTTCTGGAGTAGATTTGGTAAATTCACGGATTGCTGCTTTTTGTTCTTTAGGTAATTCTGGTGAAAAGGAACCCTCGGACATAAAAGTAGTATAGCACACGTCAAATAGAGATTAGGTCTATTTAATTTCTAAAAGTTCCAGGTCAAAAACCAGGGTGGCATTGGGAGGGATAACTCCCCCAACACCTTTTTCCCCATAACCCAAATCTGGTGGAATAATTAACCTTCTTTTTCCTCCTACCTTCATCCCTATAACTCCTAAATCCCAACCTTTGATAACTTTTCCTACCCCAATTTGTGTTTCAAAAGGTTGTCCCCGATCATAAGAGCTATCAAATTTTTGACCATTTGTTAAAGTTCCCGCGTAATTAATTTTAACGGTGTCTCCCGACTTAACTGCCGAACCGGTACCAATTTTAATATCTGCCATTTGCAATTGATTAACAGTTACAGTAGGACTAGGAGTAGTGGTGGTAGAAGTTGAAGTTTGAGAAGAGGCGGTGGGGAAATTAACTTGGCCAAGTAGCTGTGTATTAGGATTTTCTTTATTATTAGAAAGTTGTAGATAAACCAGGGCAGCTAAAACTACAAAAACAATGATGACTATTAAAATCTTTTTTTCCATTAAGAAAGAAGTGCTCCACCATCAACCACTATTTGACTGCCTGTCATATAGGAAGATAAATCAGACGCCAAAAAGAGTGCTACCTTGCCAATATCATCCGGCTCCCCCATCCTGTGCATGGGGATTTTAGACATAAAATTTTCCACTTCTTGAGAAGACGGCGCACCACTTTGCATCTTTGCTACCCCCGGGGTGGCAATCCCTCCCGGTGCTATGGCATTAACCCAAATTTTATGGGGAGCAAGCTCCAAAGCAGAATTTTTAGTAAAACCCCACAACCCATGTTTGGAAGCATCATAAGCTGCCAGTCCCACCATTGAAGGGTGAATGGCATCAATTGAGGTAATGTTGATTATTTTCCCACCCTTGCCTTGAGCAATCATTTGTTCTGAAGCATATTTGGTAGTTAAAAATACTCCCTCCAAATTTACAGCCAAAATTTTATCAAAATCATCAAAGGTCATTTTAGAAACAGGTATTGAAGGATAAATTCCGGCATTGTTGACCAAAATATCAACTGACCCAAATTCTTTTAGAGTTTCTGAAACTAAATTTTTAACATCATCTTCCAAAGATATATCAGCCCTAACTGCTTTTACTTTCCATCCTTTATTCGTAAATTCCTGGACAGCTTTGCCAGAGTCTTCTTCTGATAAATCAGCAATTACTAGATTGGCGTGAGCTTCTGCAAGCCTAGTAGAAATTCCCAAACCAATCCCAGCTGCACCACCCGTCACAATGACAGTTTTGCCAGATAAATTAAGTAATTGATTTATTGAAGTTTGATCCATTGTTTTGATTATATCATTTCGGCCAGACCTGCTCGCCTGTTTTGCTATCAATAATTATAATTGCCTTTGTGGGACAAGACTGGGCAGCTGCTAAAATATTTTCCGGGATATCAGCTCCCCCTTCTAAAGTCACTGCTTTATTTTCCTTATCCATTTGAAAAACAGGAGGAGAAATTGCCACACAAGTAGCTGCTCCAATACATAAGTCTCTGATAACCTGAATTTTATATTTACCAATGGTAACTACTTTATCAGCCATTTTTTAAATATACTCTTTCAATAGCTCTTCCAGATTAGTTAAATTTTTTTGATCCAGTTTGGGAAGTTGCTCTTCATAAGAAGGTTTTTCAACTTGATAAAAAATCCCCAAAGGGATTTGTTTTTCTCCCCACTCCAAAGATTTTTTAAAAGCTGCTTCTTTATTTTTAATATCATGGTCTTTGCCCAAATAATAGGTATTGGCCTGGTAATATTGATGAGTGTACCGGTGATTGAATGTTACACAAGGTTGCAAAACATCAATTACTGCCAACCCCTTATGGTTGTTGGCCAAAGTAATCAGCTCTGTTAATTTTGGAATGTCCGGTGCATAACCCCTGGCTACAAAAGTAGCCCCGGCAGCAATAGCCAAGGTAACCGGAGAAATTGGCTGATCTAAATTACCAAAGGGAGTTGATTTGGATTTAAAATCTAAAGGGGAAGTGGGTGAGGTTTGACCGGTAGTTAAACCATAGATAGCATTATCATGCAATATTACAGTTAAATTATGGTTTCTCCTGCAAGCATGCAAAAAATGGTTACCGCCTTCCCCCAAACAATCACCATCTCCGGTAAAAACAAAAACATTTAAATTGGGGCGGGCAATTTTGATACCAGTGGCCACAGGAATAGCCCGTCCATGTAATCCCTCAAAAGAAGTAAGTTTAACAAAATTTAAGATGTGGCTGTGGCAACCAATTCCGGCTGTCAACACTGTGTTGGTATTATCCCAACCGTTTAAAACAGCAGCATTTCTAAAAGCTCCCCAGATGCCAAAGTTACCACAACCCGGACACCAGGTTGGATCACATTTTGTCTGTAAATCAGCTATTTTAGTCATTATCTTTTTAAAACCTTGGTAATTTTCCCCACAATCTCTGTTGGGTAAAATGGTCTGCCATCAAACTTTAACATTTTATCATCTATTTCAATACCGGTTTTTTCCCTAATCACTTCTGCCAGCTGTCCAGTATAATTGGACTCAATATCAACAATATGTTTAGCTCTTTGTAAAATGTTTGTTACCACCTCAACCGGAAATGGGCTCATCCAAGTAATATATAAAAAATTAACATTGTTAAATTCTTTGATAGCTTGTAAAATTGCCCCTTTGTTACTACCCCAAGAAACAATGGTGAGATCTGCATCTTCCGGACCAAAAAGCTCTGGTGGTTTCATATCAGACGTGGCACAAGCTTTTAATTTAGCCATTCTTTTTATCATCTGCTCATTTCTATTTTCTGCTTCTTCACTGGAAAAGCCCATTTCATCATGTTCTTCAGAATTAGCTATAAAAAAATTGCCACTACCGACAACTGCCTTGGGAAAATCCCCTTTTTCACTAACAGAATAATCAAATGGCGCAAAACTTTGATCATTTTCACAAATATTTTTATCAACCAAAACGATCACCGGAGTTTGATACTTTTCTGCCAAATCAAAAGCTTTTCTTGTTAAATCAAAAGCCTCTTTTGCGTCACCAGCAGCAAGAACTATCCTGGGAAAATCTCCCTGATGAGCATGCAAAGCAAACTGTAGATCACCTTGTTCAGTCCAAGTGGGAAGTCCGGTGGCAGGACCGGGTCTCATCCCCAAAATTATTACCAGGGGTGTTTGGGTCATTCCAGCCAGGCCCAATCCTTCACTCATTAAACAAAAACCGCCGCCAGAAGTAGCAACTAAGGCTTTCGCTCCGGCAAAAGAGGCTCCAATTGCCATATTAATAGCAGCAATTTCATCTTCCGGTTGTACGTAGGCAAAACCAAATTTTTCCTGCAGTGGAGCCAAAGTATGGATGATGTTGGTGATGGGAGTCATGGGATAAATAGCAGCAAATTGTAAACCGGAAGCCACAGCCCCCAAAGAGATGGCTTCATTACCATTAACAATCATGGTAGGTAGAGTGGTGTCTATCTTCACCAAAGTCTTTTTGATGTTGCTAGCAAAATGCTCTGTAGCAAAACCAAAACCACTTTCTGCTGCTTTCTGATTTGTTTTTATAACCTCATCACCTTTGCTGATAAATTCTTCCTCAAGCAACTTTTGTAAAATATCCAAATTACCTCCCAGTAGTGCCAAGGCTGCTCCCACAGCTACAGTGTTAGCAAAAAGCTTGTCACCGCCACTTTCTTGAGCCAGTTTAACAAGTGGTACCGGGCAGAGATTAATTTCTTTTCCCACCCCAGAGGTATCTAAACCATCCTCATTATCAAAAATCAAATCTGCCCCGATCAACAGTTCCGGTGAGTGAAGATTAATAGTCTCTTGATTTAAAGCAATCAACAAATCAGTTTGACTTTGGGGAGCTATTACTTCATCAGGGCAAATATTTATCTGCATTACATTATGTCCACCTCTAATCAAAGATGGATACTCTGTGTAGGTATAAATATGATAACCGGATCTGGTAGCAATTTTGGCCAAAGTGAGTCCGGCCGATTTAACACCCTGACCGGCTGCCCCTCCAATTTTTAAACTAAAAATATTTTTCAGTGTAAATCCTTTCTTTTGGCATATTTTTCTCAAGGAGTATTTTGGTGGCATCGGCAATCATTTCTTGGTTGCCACAAAGATAAGCTGCCCCGTCACTTGCATCGGCTAAATCTTTATCTAGGCTGGTAGTAATAAATCCACTTTCCCCTTGCCAAGATTGATCCCCTTTCCATATCACTATTTTATAATGAAAGTTAGAATATTGCCGGGCTAAATTTTGTAAATAATCCTCGCAGAATAAATCTTTTGGAGAAGTTAAACCAAGATATAAATCAATTGGTAACTGACTTTTTTCTTTATACAAAATTTGTTCAATCATGCATTTTAACGGGGCCAAACCACTACCAGTTGCCAAAAATAATAATTTTGAAGCTTCATCTTCCATATCCAAAGTAAAAATACCAAATGGTCCAAGATATAGCATTTGCCCGCCCACTTTTAATTTTTCAAAAAATTGTGATCCTGGACCTCCCGGTGAAATATCAATTAGCAAGCTAAATTGATTGGGGTTTATACTACCAGCAATTGAGTAACAATTAACTCGGTCACTAGCCACTTTAACACTGATATATTGACCTGGTTTAAAAATTAAAGGCTCATTTGTTTCAAACTCAAAATAATGATAGGTACTGGCCAAATTAACATGTTTTACAACCTTGGCTGTTTGAAATTTGGGACCGCCGACTTGCTCCACCTGATTTTCCTTGAGTATTACTTTACCATCAACTGCCCAAACATTATCTTTAGTAATAATTAAAGGATTAATTTCCATCTCTGCTACCTCTGCTAAATTTTGGGCCAATTTTCCAAAACTAACAATTGTCTCATTAAGTTTTTGCAAATCAAAATTAAGAAGCGAACAAAGTTTGGATTGTTCAACTAATTTTTGGGCTTGTGTGAGATTAATTGGTAATAAATGCAAATTTTTATCAGCGATAAGTTCTGCCGAAGAACCCCCTGCCCCAAAAAGTAAAACTGGTCCAAAATTAGGATCATGTTTTATCCCCACAATTGCTTCCACCCCCTCTCCTACATCTTGTTGGATTTGGATCTCAAATCCATTTTCCAATTTTTGCTCTAATTTTTCCCAAGCTTTTTGCAGTTGCTCTTCATTTAAAATATTAATAATCACTCCCCCTATTTCTTTTTTATGTAAAAGTCCGGGTGATGATAATTTCAAGACCACGGGATATCCATGTTCCTTAGCAAAATTTCTAGCAACATCAGAACTTTCAACCACAGCAGTTGCTGGTGTTAAAATCCCAGCTAATGAAAGTAAATTATTGGCCTGCAAATTATCCAATGTTTTTTGATTATTGCTCTTTGCACCAGCAATAATTTGTTTTACTTTAATTAAATCCAGTTCAATAGTTGAAACCTGTGCCATATTATTTTCTTCTTGCAACCGGTTTTTATAAAATTGCCACATCGCAGACAAGGCATTAATGGCCAGTTCCGGAAAACGAAAAACAGGGATTTTATATTGGCTTAATATTTTCTCTCCCTCTACCACCAAACTTCCGCCAATAAAAGAACAAAGAATTGGCTTTTGATATTTTTTAGACAGCTCTACTAAATATTTGGCTGTCTGCTCAATTTGAGTCATGATTTGAGGAGTTAAAATTACTACCAAAGCATCAACCTCCTCTGCCTGCAGGATAATTTCTGCCGATTTGGCAAAACGGTCAGCCAAAGCATCACCCAAAACATCAACTGGATTTAGTATATTGGCCGACCTTGGTAAAATTTGGGCCAAAGCCTGACGGGTTTGGTCATCAAATTGAGCAAGCTCTAAACCAGCGCTGGTAATTGCATCGGCTGAAATTACCGCTGGTCCACCGGCATTGGAGATAATTGCTACCTTAGGCCCAGTTGGTGCATTTTCAAAAGCAAAAGCCCGAGAAAAATCAAAAAAATCTTCCAAAGTTTGGCAACGGATGATATCGGCTTGATTTAAAACCGCATCTAAAACAGCACTATCAGAAGCCATCGCCCCGGTATGAGAGTGCATAGCCTTAACTCCTGCTTCACTTTTACCAGGTTTTAAAATAAAGATGGGGTCCGTTTTCGAAAGTTGCTGTGCAATTTCTAAAAATTTTAAGCCATCAGAAATATTTTCTAAATAAAGTCCAATTGGTTGGGATTTGGATAATCCTTCTTGATACTCAATGGGCGCAACACCTTGAAAATATTCTAAAACATCACTTTCGGTAGTGACAGCTTTATTACCCAAAGTGATAAACTGGGAAAATCCTAAACCAGAAGATTTACAAAAATCAAACAAACTGGCTGCAATGGCTCCAGATTGAGAAATAAAACGCAGGTTACCGATGCTGGCAGACGCTTGACCAAATGTTACATTAATTGGACACAAATTATTAACAAAGCCCAAACAATTTGGCCCCAATAAATTTAAATTATATTTTTGGGAAATTTCAACCAAATCTTTTTCTAATTTTTCTCCTTCCGCTCCACTTTCTTTAAAACCAGCTGCTAACACCACCACATTTTTAATTCCTTTTTCCCCAATTTCATTTAACACTGCCAAAACTCGGACGGCTGGAATAGCTATTACTACTAAATCAACAACTTCCGGTAAACTATCCACATTTTTAAAACAAGTCAGATTATTAATAGTTTCAGTATTGGGATTAACAGGATAAATTTTACCAGGAAATTTTGATTCAATAATATTTTTAAGCACAATTGCCCCCACTTTTTGGGGGGATCTGGAAGCACCAATAACTGCGACTGATTTTGGACAGAAGAGGTTTGTTAAATCTTTAGCCACTGTATTAGTCTAGTTAATTTTCCCCTCTGAAGCAAGCGTTAATAGGGCGAGTCTTGGGCGGCTTTAATTTCCTTAGAAGTTATTTTTCCCTTTTGATCTATTTGATAAATATAAATTTCCCCGGTGGCAATTTCTAAATTAGAAATATCGGCATCTGTAATATTTTCTAAATATTTAACCAAAGCCCGCAAACTATTTCCATGAGCTACTATCAGTACATTTTTACCATTTTTTAGGTCAGGTAAAATTTGTTGCTGGTAATATGGTACCACCCTACTATAAACATCTTTTAAAGTTTCTCCATTGGGAATTTTTTCATCCCATCCTCTTCTCCATTTTAAAAATTGATCCTCGCCATATTCTTTTTCTATCTCCCATTTATTTTTACCAGTTAAATCCCCGTAATCCCTTTCATTTAAAGCACCATCTTCAACCACTGGTAAACCATCACATCCCAATTCTTTTTTAATTTCATCCAGAGTTTGTATAGCCCGGTGTAATTTAGAGGTATAAGCTGTGTTAAATTTAATATCTTTTAAAAGTAGGGCATCTTTTCTTGCTGCCTCATAACCTTTTTCGTCCAAAGATATGTCCATCAAACCTGTCCAGGCTCCAATTGCATTCCATTTTGATTCTCCATGTCGCACGAGTACAAGATAAGCCATAATTTTTTATTTCTCTTCCTTCTTTATTAGTATATCAATTGCCCGTGGTAAAATTTCATCTTCCACATTGTGTACCCTATCAGCCAAAGTGTGAATAGTGTCACTCTTTAGCACCGGAACTTCTTGTCTTAAAATGACAGGTCCACTATCCACTTCTTCTGTTAAAAAATGAACTGTCACCCCTGTCCATTTTAAACCACGTTTAAGTGTTTCTTCAAAGGCTTTCATACTATAAACATTTTTTAAAGCTGGAATTTTTTCGCCATTTCCTAAAACAATTTCATTATCATTTGGATTATCCGGCAAAAGTCCAGGGTGAAGATTGATAATTTTATTTGGCAAAAACTGTTGAATAAATTCTTTGGTTAAAACATAAGGCCAACCAGCTGAAATAATTAAATAATTTCCGACACGAGATGCAATAAATTTACCCACTTTATTACTAAACTGTTGCCTACTTTCTCCTTTTTCTTTTTCCCAAATTATTGGAAAAGTTGGGATGTTGTGTTGTTTGGCAAAATCAAAACATTTGGAATTTTCTTTATTAGAAATTATCAAAGCAAGGCGGCTTCGAGAATTAGGCTTTTGAGTGTATTGCCAAATAGCAGGTAGTTTTGTTCCATCAGACACCATCACCACCAGTTCAACCATTTTCTATTTCTACCAATCTTTGATACTTTACCAATCGTTCTTTTTGCAAGGGGCAACCCGATTTAAATCCATCTGCTCCAACCCCTACTGCCAAATCTGCAATAAAAGTGTCCGTGGTTTCACCAGAACGATGGGACACAATAATTTTCCAACCCAAACTTTTAGCCAAATTTACTGCCTGTAAAGTTTCAGAGACCGTACCAATTTGATTGGGCTTGATAATCACAGCATTTACTGCCTTTTTCTCACCAGCCAACTTAATTTTACTGGTATTGGTGGTTGTTAAATCGTCCCCCACAATCCAAACTTTTTCTCCCAACTGGTCAGTTATTTTTGAAAAGCCTTCCCAATCATCTTCTGCAAAAGGATCTTCTATAGAAAGTAGTTGGTAGTTGGTAGTAAGTAGTTGGTAGTAAGAAAATAAATTATCAGTACCCATAACCTTATCTCCAATTTTATATTTACCATTTTCAAAAAAGGTTGATGCTGCGGTGTCTAGCCCTAGTTTATTTTCACCACCCATCTCATTTTGTACTTCTTGTAAAATTTCCAAACCAACTTTCGGATCAGATGAAGGCACAATATAACCACCCTCATCCCCTTGTTTTAACTGCCCATATTTTTCCTGGATTTTATCTCCCAATATTTTAATCACCATCATTACGTCTTCTAAACTTTCTTTGGCAGAACTTGTTTGGGGGATAAATAAATATTCCTGAAAAGGTAACGAATTTTGAGCATGTACTCCCCCTTCAATTAAATTAAAAAAACAAATTGGTTTGCCTATTTGATTGCCAGAAATTTTACTAATCAGCTGCCAGGCTTCCATCCCACCCTGTTTGGCCAAAAGTTTTGTAAAAGCAATACTTAAAACTAAAATTAAATTTCCACCCAGTCTAGATTTATCATCTGTTCCATCTAAAGTAATTAAAAGTTGATCAAATTGTTCCAAAGTTGCAAAATCGTGATCTTTAATTTGGGAAAAAATCCAGTTAATTTTTTCCAGAGCATCTTTGGGTGGCAAAACTGCGACCTCTCCCTTACCAGTGCTTTTACCAGATGGCACGCTGGCTGAAACTTTTATTCCAGCAGATTCCAACTCTACTTCTAATGTATCATTGCCTCTTGAATCAGGAATAATTTTTAAATTAATATCAGAAATTTTCACCGACTCTTCTCCGCCTCAAGGATTGCCAAAGTAGTTTTTATCACACTATCAGGGTTTAAGGAAATACTTTCAATCCCCTCTTTAACTAAAAACTGGGCAAAATCTGGATAATCTGATGGAGCTTGTCCACAAATACCGATATATTTTCCCCTGGCTTTGCATTTTTTGATCACTTCACTAATCAAAGTTTTCACTGCCTCATCTTTCTCATTGCTAATACCCCTGATTGTTTCATTGCCGTCACGGTCAATCCCAAGAGTCAACTGGGTCAGGTCATTACTGCCAATACTCATCCCATCAAAAATTTCTAAAAATTCATCTGCCAAAATAATATTGGCCGGGATTTCACACATCACATAAACCTTTAGTCCCGAGCTTGTCGTACTTCGGCTTTACTCAGTATGACCCTGAGCGTTAGTCGAATGGGTCGAGGGATCTCTTATTAAACCATGTTTTTCCATAATTGTTAAAACTTTTTTCCCTTCTTCGGTAGTTCTACACATTGGAATCATCACTGCTACGTTACCAAGCCCCATTTCCTCTCTGACTTTTTTAATAGCCTTAAGCTCTAAAACAAAAGCATCAGCAAAATCAGGATGATAATAACGAGAGGCACCTCGCCAGCCAATCATTGGATTTGCTTCTTCTGGCTCATATAAATCTCCCCCAATTAAACTTCGATACTCATTAGTTTTAAAATCAGAAAACCTGACAATCACTTTCTTTGGGTAAAAAGCCGCTGCCACTTTGGCAATACCATAAGATAATTTCTCAACATAAAACTGCACTTTATCAGAGTAACCAAAAGTTCTTTGATCAATTTTTTTCTTTAAAGCTTCTGGTAATTTTGGATAAGCCAAAACTGCCCTGGGATGAATACCAATATCAGAAGCAATAATAAATTCTTCTCTGGCCAACCCTACTCCCTCGTTGGGTAAAAACGATTTTTCAAAAGCAGTGTCCGGAGTAGCAATATTTAACATCACATGAGTTTTGGGTTTTTGAAGTTTTGCCACATCATGTTCTTCAACTTTAAATTTCAAAAATCCTGATAATACTTTCCCTTCTGCACCACTACAATCAACAGTGATTTTCTCACCAGTTTTAATTCTATCAGTGGCCTCTTCAGTCCCCACCACTGCAGGAATTCCCAGCTCTCGGGAGACAATGGCAGCGTGAGAAGTTCGACCACCTTTGTTAGTTACAATTGCTGCTGCAATTTTCATAATTGGTTCCCAGTCCGGATCAGTCATTTCTGTTACCAAAATTTCTCCCTGTCTAAACAATTTTATATCCGCAGGATTCAAGATGACTCGGGCCAGTCCAGAGGCTATCTTATTACCAACCGAGGCCCCTTTGACAATTTCTTTTCCATCTTCTTGTCTGATATACTCTTTAATTTTGGAAAAATCACGCGTGGATTGGACTGTTTCCGGTCTGGCCTGAACGAGAAAAAGCTTGCCGGTTTGACCATCTTTGGCCCACTCTAAATCCATTGGAGTCCATTTTCCTCTTTTTTGGCAGTAGTGATCTTCTACCTCTACTGCCCACTTGGCTAATTTTAAAACTTCTTCATCTGATAAAACCAGGTTTTCCCTTTCTTTTTGACTAGTGGCTACAATTTTGGTAGGAGTTTTGTCAGAATAAACCATTTTTTGATTTTTAACTCCCAGGTTTTTACTAATAATTGGCTTAAATTTATCCAAAGTCTTTTTAAAAACCAAGAATTCATCCGGAGTTACCTCCCCCTGAACAATCAGTTCTCCTAAACCCCAACAACCCTGAATTACCACCACATTAGGAAAACCGGTTTCAGTATCCAGTGTAAACATCACGCCCGATGAGGCTTTGTCGGATCTGACCATTTTTTGCACCCCAACAGAGAGGGCAATTTTCAAATGGTCAAATCCTTTATCCACTCGGTAAGAAATAGCGCGGTCGGTAAAAAGTGAGGCCATAGAAGCACGGACTGCTTTTAAAATATTATCCGACCCGGAAATATTTAAAAAAGTTTCATGTTCACCGGCAAAAGAAGCATCAGGTAAATCCTCGGCTGTGGCTGAAGAACGAACTGCAAAATCTCCCATTTTACCGTATTTTTGTTCAGCCTCTCGATGAGCTTTAACAATTGCCTCTTTCAACTCTTTAGGAAAATCAGTTTTTTTGATCTGTTCCCTAATTTTTTCAGCCTGTGACGCAAGATTTGTTAAATTACTGGAGTTTAGATCCTCTAAAGTTTTTTTGATAAAATCAACCAACCCTGTACTGGTTAAAAAATGGCGGTATGCAGTAGCTGTCACCGCATACCCACCCGGAATACTCACCCCTTTGGGTTCAAGATGTTGAATCATTTCTCCCAAAGAAGCATTTTTACCTCCCACTTCTCCTACATCGTCAATGCCTACTTGGTCAAGATGAAGTACAAATTTTTGATCCATGATTTTATAGTAGCATTTTATCTTCTTCTTACCAACCCATAACTCATCTCTCACACTCAAACCTTAAGATGGAGCTGTCAAAAGAAAATTATGTTCAAATCTGGCCAAGTCTCCTTTCAAAACCAACAACCGGGCAGCGAGGAAGAAAGACAGGAGGATGAAAAGCTTGAACAGCTAATTAAAAAGTCGCGCCAGGTTTTATTTAGAGCCAGTTCTGCTTTTATTTTTGATTTTTCCCCAAGTGAAATTATTATTGATGAAAACAGGATTATTGTTATTACTCATCAACTTTTTGGCGCAGAACAAGTTTATACTGTCCCCATCAAACAAATTAATGAAGTCTCAACACAACACGATCCATTTTTTGCTACTTTAAAAATTGTTGATAAAAGATCTAAAGAACCGGCTGTACCAAGGGAAATAACAGTAAAATATTTGAGAAAAGACGAGGCGGTCCAGGCCCGTCAAATCATCGAAGGACTTCTGTTTGCCACTGAACAAGGAATTGATATTAGCAAGATTAATCCCAAGCATTTAATTGAAGATATTGAGAAGTTGGGAAGGGTTGGAGAAAATGGAAAATAATAATATAATGACTGTTGGTGAAACACCGTTTTTTTATCTTTTCTTTATTTATTTTTTATATAGTAATTTTGACTGTGGTCGCGATGTGGCAAGAGGAAATATACCCATCTTTTCGCTATCCAGTCATTTTAATTTTTGGTAGTTTAATGGTTAAACGTGCCCGCAATTTTATTTTTGACTGGGCGCCGTTTTTATTTATCCTACTTTCCTACGATTATTTACGCGGTTTTGTTCCCAGCCTTATCCCTCAAACTCATTTTACAGAAATGATCAAAACAGATTTTTGGTTTTTTCATAAAATACCAAATCAAATCTTACAAAGTAGTCTATTTCATCCGGGTTACTTGCGGTGGTATGACTATCTTGCTACTTTGATCTACATGTTGCACTATATCCTACCGTTTGGTTTTGGTTTTTTACTTTGGATTAATAGCAAAAGATATTTTAAAGAATTTGTCACCGGTCTCTCGCTTTTATCTTATGCCGCCTGGATCACCTATTTAATTTTTCCTACTGCTCCACCCTGGCTGGCAAATCAGGTTGGATACTTGCCAAATGTAGTTAAAATCATGAATTTTACTTTAACTAATATTTTTGGGCGGTTTGATTTTGCTACTGTTTACCATAATTTAAACCCCAACCCGGTTGGTAGTTTTCCCTCTATGCACACAGCTTATCCTTTTTTAATTTTTCTTTTTTCTTTACATTTTTTTGGTAAAAAGGCTTTCTTTTTCCTACCTTATGTTTTGGCTGTATGGTTTTCAATTGTTTATTTGGGAGAACATTATGTAACAGATATTATAGGCGGGGCAATTTACACTTTAATTTTTTATTTTTTGACAGTCAAATTTTTCCACCAAGTTAACTGGCAAAAACACCTTGCAGGCACTATACTCGGCAAATGGCTAAACACTTAACATTTGATGAAGTAATCGAGGAAGTTAAAAACGGTCAGGTAGCAATTATACCAACTGATACTTTATATGGGATAATTGGTTTGGCATTGGATAAACAGGTAGTAGAAAAAGTTTATCAGCTTAAACAAAGAACACCAGATAAACCATTTATTATTCTAATTTCATCTCTTGAGGATTTTAAACTATTTAATATTTCACTTTCCGGTAAAACCAAAAAGTTTCTTGATCAAATTTGGCCCAATCCAGTCAGTGTTGTTTTACCCTGCATGAATGATCAATTTTTTTACCTCCATCGGGGAATTAAAAGTTTAGCTTTTCGTCTACCTAAAAATAAAAATTTATTAAAATTACTCAAACAAACCGGACCTCTGATTGCTCCTTCTGCTAATCCCGAAGGTTTACCCACACCTGAAACTTTAAATCAAGCCATCGCATATTTTGGTGAACAAGTTAAATTTTATGTTGATGGCGGAACGTTAACTAGCCAACCTTCAACCTTGATCAAATTAGAAAATGATCAAGTTGTCGTTTTAAGACAAGGCGCTTACAAGATAATTACTGGTTTTTGATTTTCCTCTTACTTTTAAACGATAAGATGAGTCCGGCATGAAAATTGCCCAAATTGCACCGATTGTGGAACGGGTCCCACCGAAAAAATATGGCGGGACCGAACGGGTGGTCTTTGCTTTAACTGAAGAACTAGTTCGAAGAGGACACGAGGTCACTCTTTTTGCTTCTGGCGATTCTATTACTTCCGCCAAACTTATTGCTGTTTATCCCAGATCAATTCGTGATGCTAAATTAAAAGATTTATATGGTCCCAACATTTTAACACTACTTAATATTGGTTTGGCTTATTCAATGCAGAAACAATTTGATATCATTCATGATCACAATGGACAATTAAGCCTACCAGTTGCCAATATTGCCCGAACCCCAACAATCATGACTTTACATGGGCCTTTAACTGTAGAGATTAAACGTATTTTTACCACCCTCAAAAAACCATATTTAGTTAGTATTTCCAACGCCCAAAGAAAATTAGCTCCTAATTTAAATTATATTGGCTGTGTCTATAACGGCCTTAATATGAAAGATTATCCTTTTTCTGATAGTCATGATAGTTATTTATTATTTGTTGGCCGAATTTCTTTGGAAAAAGGCACCCATCTGGCTATTGAAGTAGCAGAATATTTAGATTTACCGCTCATTATTGCCGCTAAATTAGACACCGTTGATATGCCATATTTTAATGAATATGTCGGCCCCAGGCTTTCAGATAATATCCGTTGGGTTGGTGAGGTTGATGAAAAAGAAAGAAATAAATTAATGAGCAGGGCACTGTGTTTACTTCACTCTATTACTTGGCCAGAACCTTTTGGCTTAACTATGATTGAAGCCATGGCTTGTGGATGTCCGGTAATTGCCTTTAACCGCGGTTCAGTTCCAGAAATTATCAAAGATGGTAAAAGCGGTTTTGTCATTAAAAATGAGGACGTTGATGGTATGATTGAAGCTATCGGCAAGCTGGATCAAATCAACCGTGGCTTTTGTCGTGAATATGCCCTAAAAATGTTCAGTGATACCAAAATGGCAGATGGTTATGAGAAAATTTATCAGCGGGTGATAAAAAAATCCAAACATCACTAAATTTACCCCCTTGCGCTCTTAGCTTGTTGTGATAGACTTTCATGTCATGCTCAAAGACGAACTGTATCAACTTGCCCTACAAACCCTTTTAAATCTTTCTGCCGATGAAGGAATTCATGCTTCCGGAAAAGATGAGGTGTTTGATTGTCTCTTTGGCCGGGACAGCGCTATTACCATTTTAAAAATTTTAAGAGCCCATAAGCGCCATCCCCTGTCAGAGCTCCTTCCATCCTGCCGACAAACACTTTTGACATTAGTAAGCTTACAGGGTAAAACTTTTAATATTGAAAACGGTGAGCAACCAGGCAAATTTATTCATGAATACCGCCCCTCAAATTATGAACATCTACTGCACGGCAGCTCTCCCTGGTTTGTTGGTCCTGATAAAATTTTACGAAATTACGATTCAATTGATGCCACACCCTTAACTTTAATCGCCCTCTATAAATATTGGCAAACTACCCAAGACAGCGAATTTTTGATCACAGTTTTGCCTGCAGTAGAAGCAGGCCTTACTTGGATTATTAGTTTTGGTGATTTAGATGAAGATTTCCTCCTAGAGTATGATTTTCCGCCCACTAGGCAATTTGGGGGGCTGGTAGTCCAATCTTGGACTGATTCCCATCAATCTTTAACTGATCAAAACGGACAAATGCCAAAATACCCAATTGCCCCGATCGAAGTCCAGGCTTTTGCTTGGCTAGCTTTAAAACTATGGTCCAATTTTTACCATGATTCATCTTATGAATTTTCTCAAAAACTTTCCTCTTATGCTGATATGATGAAAAAATCTTTTAATAAAAAGTTTATTTTACAGGATAATGGTCTTCATTTTGGAGCCCAAGCTTTAGATGGAAATAAAAACCAAATTAAAACTATTACTGCCAACCCCCTACTTTGTCTTTGGGCCTCTTATCATGAAAATGGCACAACTCACTCAATTTTAGACGATAATTTAACTCTCGATTTTGTCAGCAGAGCTTTCTTGCCAGACTTGTTTGTGGAAGATGCTGGAATTAGAACCATGAGTTCCAACTCTCCCACCTTTAATCCCAATCAAGATTGTTATCATAATGGCAGTTTTTGGCCAATTTTAAATGGGCTAGTGGTAGAAGGTTTAGAAAATTTTGGGTTTACAACTCAAGCTGATAGGTTAAAGCGGGCTTCACTGCTACCGCTTATTCATTTTAATTGCCCAATTGAACTTTACGTTAAAAAGGGTGACGCTTATTTAGAATATTGCTCATCTTGTGGACAACTATCTTGCCATGAACAAGCCTGGTCAGCAGCAGCCTTGCTTGATATGGCGGCCTAAATCATTCTTCTTTTAAAGTTACTAAACCAACTAGACAAACCGCAATTGATAAAACTAGCAAAATACCAAACTGGGCATAAGCTATCATATTAACCTGGGTAGTTCCAGCCACTGGTGCCCCCAAAGATGCTAAAGATACTAACAAATTAGCAAAGATAGCAGTAAATATTCCAGCCAAAAGTAAACCATGGGCCAGTAGTTTTGATTTTTTAATAAAAAATAGTCCCATTAATACTAAAAATGCTCCAATAGTAATTCCAAAAAAGACAGTGGTTCTGGTATAAGCAGCATTTTTATTGCGGAAAGTTTCCATGGCAGCATTATATTGCTGGCTTTGTTTCTCTTGTTCTTGAGTTTGCTTGGTCAAAATTTGTTGACACTCAACACTTGCCATAGCCTCTGGTGTTTGTTTACAACTTTCTGGAAGTAACGCCGGCGAAACAGCGGGAGAAAAAGGAGCAACCGGTTTAGGGTAAAAGGCAGCTAGACCAAATCCAACGGTCACCGCAATAATAATACCTACAAACAAAACATAAAATCTACTGATCCATTTAGTTCCCATATTTACATCTTCTTTGGTTCTTCCGGGATAGTAACAGCAGCTACAATATAGGCAATAATACCCGGCACAATTCCAGTAAACATGACTAGTAAAATCCAAAATAGACGCAAGATATTGGCATCAACGTTAAAATATTCTCCCAAACCCCCAATCACTCCGGCAATTACTCTGTTACTTTTACTCCGGTAAAATTTTTTATTTTTCATATGTTGTTATCATATTACAGATAAAAAATCTTTGCATTAAGATTTCTAATAAATAGAAAATGGTTATTCTTTTCTAAGTCCAGTGAAAATTTTAACCATTTCTTCTGGAGAAATTTTTGTGGCTTTATCACTAGTATAATTGGTAATGGTAATGATTGTATTTCCAATAAAACCTACCAGCATTTCTTCTTGACTGATAGTCTCAACTAACCCTGCATCGGTAGATGCCACATGAACTTCATTCAAAATAGTATACTGTCTATCCGACAAAACTGTTAATTGTTTATTTTGCTTTTTAATGCGCTCTTGATATACTGGCGATCTGCCGACAGCTTTATCATTACGATCTTCCTCAATCATCCAACCAGCAGAATCGGCTAGAGTTATTTTTCTGCCTTGGTCTTTGTATCCATTAAACGTAATATACCCACTCATAGCGCAATTAAAAGGTGTTTCCTTTTGAACGTCTGTTTCCTTCACAATAAAACCTGAAGGGGTATAAGTTGGCACATAACGGGTAAAACATTGTTGTCCCCACTTTGCTGGGCTAAAAACATAGATAACATGCAAAGGGGCTATTGAAAATGCTGCTACTAGCAACAGAGTCAAAAATCCGAAGATTTCAACTAAGGGCTTACTTTTTTGAACAGACCCGATCCCTTGTAATTTCTTAAGAGCTAGGATATATGCTATTAAAAAAAGTGGCAACCAAAGAATTACTCCCCTAATCATCCCCCCATTTGTTGGTACAATATCCCCCGGCCTAAGCTCAAAACCGGTGCCGATCTGAGAGATTAATGAACCATGATGAAAGAAACGATAACCATATGAAAAACCACCCTTTTTACATGGCACCTTACCTGACAGACAACCATCTCCTAAATACAATTTAACAGTAGCGAAGGGGAAACCTAATCCAATTGCCCATGGTTCAGTTGATTCATGAATCTCTGGAGAATATTCCAAAGGGGTACGTGGCAAAGGAATAAATTGTAGGACCGCGAAAGCTACCAAGGGGATCAAGATAATTGGTAACGATTTAAAAATATGTTGATTTAAAAAAATTGATAGAAATATAACTGCAGGTATTAGAAGAATAAGATACAAAAAGAACATGTTATCCTTTAATAAAAGTATAACACAATAATTATTAGTTTACCTCTTGGGGGATTGTTTTTTGGCCCGGGCCTTGTGAGCCAAACCATATTTTCTTCTCTCTTTAACTCTTGGGTCACGGGTCAAAAGTCCTGCTGGTTTTAGGGCAGATCTATATTCTGGGCTAATTTGAGATAGTGACCTTGCCAGCCCATGAATAATTGCTCCAAGTTGTGAAGCAGAACCTCCACCCACAACTTTAACTGTAGCAGTAAACTTACCTAAAGTTTTAGTCAGTTCAAAAGGCCTTTGATAAACCTTTTGGTTAATTGGGCCACGGAAAACTTCAGAAATTGGTTTACCATTAATAATGATTTGTCCATTACCCTCCATCACCCTCACTCGGGCTACCGCTTCTTTTCTTCTTCCAACTGATTGATAAAAATTTTTACTGGGCATCTTCTTCCTTTCCTAATTGTTTTTTAAAGGGATGCTCACTGCCCGCAAAAACATGTAATTTTTTAACCATTTTTCTACCCAATTTATTTTTAGGTAGCATCCCAGTTACTGCATGAATAATGAGCCGTTCTGGCTTTTCTGCTCGAACTTCAGAGAATTTTTCCTCTTTGTATCCACCCGGGTAACCAGAGTGGTGAATATATTTTTTCTGATTTTCTTTTTGACCAGTTACCTTCACCTTGGCAGCATTAATTACCACTACTTGATCACCTAAATCTAGGTATGGTACAAATTCAGGCTTTTGTTTACCCATTAAGATGGTAGCAATTTGGCTGGACAACCTTCCTAAAATTTGATTTTTAGCATCAATTAGTTGCCAATTTCTTTTAATATCTTTAGCACAAACTCTGTTAGTACTCATTTTTTATTTCTCCTTTTTTACCACAGTTTTTTCTTTTTTGGGTTCTACCTGATCAGCTTCTATTAAACTCATCTTAACCATCAAAGCTCCATCTCCCAACCTTCTACCAACTTTCACAGTCCTGGTAAAACCTGAAGTTCTCTTTTGATAACGAGGAGCAATTTCTTCAATTAATTTTTTACTAATTTCAACATTTGGTAAAGTTGAGTGAACCACATTCAAAGAAGCGTTGGTTTTTTCTTTGCTTTTAACAATAAGCCTATCCATCAAACCCTTAATAGCAGCAGCCTTAGCTTTAGTGGTGGTGATACTTTCGTGTAACAGAAGACTACGTACTAAGCCTCGAAGTAGGGCTGTCCGTTGATTTTTATCTCTACCCAAGTGTTTGCCATAAACTTTATGCCTCACTTAACTTAAGACCCCTTTCTTCAAGCTTTTGGGCAATGAGGTTGATGGACTGGACTCCTAAATTCTTGGTTTTCATCAGTTGAGCTTTTGGGGCAACTACCAAATTTTCTACTGTTTCAATATCAGCAGCCTTTAGGGCATTAGTAATTCTGACTGGTAGATCCAATTCCTCAACACTCAATTTTAGTACCTCATCAGACACAGCTGGTTGAACAGCGATTTCTTCTTTGTCAAAATTTGGTTCAAAAATTTGTTTAAAGTAGCCAGACAATATTTTAGCTGATTGCCCTAAAGCTTCTTCCGGAGAAATAGTACCATCAGTGGTAATCTCTAAAATCAACTTATCAAAATCAGTGCTTCTACCAACCCGAGTTGGTTCAATTTTGTAATTAACTGCTAAAACCGGAGTATAGATGGAGTCAATTGGCATTACCCCAATTTCCCCAGTTTTCTTTTCATCAGCTCCGACATAACCAGTACCTTTTTCAGCTGTCATCTCAATATTTAATTTGGCTGATGGGGTGGTTAAAGAAGCAATGTGTAAATCTGAGTTAATAATTTCTCCACCCCCCAAAGCATCAATATCGCGGGCTTTAACTTCACCTTTACCTGAAGCTTTCAAACTTAATTTAATTGGTTTATCGGAAAAAACCTTTAGTCTGACTTTTTTCAAATTAAGAATAATCTGGATAACATCTTCAGCTACCCCAGATAAAGTAGAAAATTGATGAGACACCCCATCAATTTTAACTGAAGTAATAGCTGCTCCTTCTAAAGAAGATAGTAAAACCCTTCTTAATACATTACCAATAGTATGACCAAACCCCTTCTCCAGAGGTTCCATCGCAAAAGTGCCTTTATTATCAGTTTGTTCTAAAGCGTTAATTTTAAAATTAATCATATTACCTACTATAATATTCTACTATTAGTTGTTCAGAAATGCCTGGTTCCATCTCTTCCCTAGTTGGCACACGTAAAACCTTGCCGACCGCTGCTTTCCTTTCTAGCCAGCCTGGCAAGGTTTGTTGACTCTCCAAACTCTTTCTAACCTGAGTATTATCCAACATTTTATCCAAAATAGCAACAGTTGATCCAGCTTTAACTTGAAATGAGGGAATAGTAACTTTTTTATTATCAACACTCACATGACCATGGGAAACCAACTGTCTTGCTCCAGCCCGGGAAGGAGAAAAACCTAACCGATAAGCTACATTATCCAACCTGGTTTCAAGCAATTGAAGCAATACTTCACCCCGATTGCCTCTTTTTTTACTGGCCGTTTGGTAATAGCGAGAAAATTGTCTTTCCAATATCCCGTACATTCTTTTAGCTTTTTGTTTTTCCCGAAGCTGAATACCGTATTCTGATACCCGGCGGCGGCCCCTGCTAGTACGTTGTTGTCCCAAGGGTACAGTTCCTTTTCTTTCAAAATAGGAAACATCTTTGGCAAAAAGGGGTGTTCCTTCGCGACGGCTTAATTTTCTTTTTGGTCCGGTATATCTTGCCATTTAGACTCTCCTCTTTTTCTCAGCGCGTGGCCCATTATGAGGAACAGGAGTTACATCGGCAATCATAGTCACATTCAAGCCCGCGCTTCTTAAGGCTCTTACTGCGGCGTCACGTCCTGGTCCAGGACCTTTAATATAAACCTCAACCGCACTCATACTTAAAGCCCTAGCTTTTTCCACCACTTTTTCCATAGCAGTGATAGCAGCAAAAGGTGTTGATTTTCTGGTACCCTTAAAACCAGCTGCTCCAGCTGAACTCCAGGCCAAAGCATTCCCCTGCTGATCAGTTAAGGTAATTAACGTATTATTAAAAGTAGCAGTTACATAGACACGACCAGTTGGCACAATTTTTGCCTTAGTTTCTTTTTTACCACCCTTGGCGGAGATTTTTGATTTAGCTTTAATTATTTTTTTAGCCATAGTTACTTAGCTCCTCCTGTTTTAGCCGTTACTTCTTTTCTAACTGTTCCTACAGTCTTTCTTTTACCACGCCGAGACCTGGCATTAGAGCGGGTCCGCTGTCCGCGAACTGGTAACCCTCGACGGTGCCTAATACCGCGATAAGCTCCGATGTCTTCCAAGCGTCTAATATGTTGGTTAATTTCTTGGTGAAGTTCTCCTTCAACTTTAAATTGATCAACTGCTTTTTGTAATTTATTAATTTCTTCATCAGTTAAATCTTTAATTCTTTTGGTTCCATCCACTCCGGCATCTTCGATCACTTTATTCACGTTAGATCTACCTATCCCATAAAGATAGGTTAGTCCTATATCAACCCTTTTATTTTCTTGTAGCTCTACTCCTGCAATTCTAGCCATAATTATCCTTGCCTTTGTTTGTGCCTTGGATCGCGTGAACAAATAACGTATAACACGCCTTCACGCTTCACAATTTTACAAAATTTACATCTTGTTTTAATACTCGCCTGCACTTTCATGTTATTTTAGTCTAAAAGTAATCCGTCCCTTATCAAGATCATATTTTGGGCTCATTTCAATTTTGACCCGATCTCCTGCCAAAAGCTTAATATAATGTAAGCGCATTTTACCTGAAATGTGAGCTAAAATCACCCTCCCTAAAAGTTCCGGTATATCGGGCGATCTGTCAATTTCCACCCGAAATAAGGTATTGGGCAACACCTCAATAATCTTACCTTCAACTTCAATTGCATCTGTATCCATAAATTTTTGGCTTACAAGTTAATAATTTTAACAGAATTAGCTTGAAAAAACAATACTCTGGGCTCAAACTGTTCGCCAATCTGTTAAAATTTCCCCCTTTTTCTTACCCACAATCACACTCATTTCAAATAACCCTCCTAAACTTCCATCAGAAGTTGCAATTGTCCAGCCATCATCTTTCTCATAGACTGTACCACGGCCTTGGGCATAAATGACCTCAATAGCCAAGGTCATTCCAGATTTTAATTTTAACCCTGTCCCTGCTTTACCAAATTCAGGAATTTCTGGATCTTCATGTGGCTGCCTCCCCACTCCATGACCAGCCAGACTTTTAACTACATCGTAGCCTGCTTTTTCCACACCTTTTTGGATAGCTGATGAAATGTCACCAATTCTATTTCCTTCCCTCGCCTGAGTAATTGCTTCCCATAAAGTTTTCTCTCCAACCTCCAAAAATTTATTTTTTTCTGACCCACCAACCTCAATTGACCAGGCAGTATCACTATGCCAACCTTGGTAAATTGCCCCTAAATCTACTCCCAAAACATCTCCTTCTTTTAGTTTAATATCCCGAGGAGTTCCATGTACCACCTCATCATTGATGGTTAAACAAGTGGTCCAAAAATAACCCGGCACTGTTTTAAAAGAAGGTTGACCACCCAATCTGATAATTTCTTCCTCGGCAATTTTATCAAGTTCTGCCAAACTCACGCTCGGCCTGGCAGCAGTTAAGGTCTTTTTTAAAGCTTTGGCAGAAATTAAACCGCTTTTTCTCATCAACCCCAGCTCATCTTTACTTCTAATGAGTACCCTACTCATTAGAAGTAACCAACTTTCTGTCAATTTCTTGAGCAATTTGCTCAATACCGCCTCTAGCATCAATTTTGACTAATTTGCCCAAGTTTTGATAATAATCCAACACTGCTTGAGTATTTTGGTGGTAGAGCATAAGCCTTTCCCGAATTAAAGTAGGTGTATCATCAGATCTACCTCGTGCCAACAATCTTTTTTCTACCTCCTCATCTGATACATCCAGGTAAAAAACTTGGTCAAAGCAAGGATCAAATAATTTTAATGAATCCATGGTCCGAGGGTATCCATCCATAACATACCCTTTTTGATAAGCTGACTTTCCCACTTCCTCTTTGACCAAACCCGCCACAATTTCATCTTCAACTAGCTCACCCTTATTCAACTCGTCCTTTACCTCTACTCCTTCTAAACTTTTCTGCTCGGCCAATTTACGAAGCATCTCCCCAGCGTCTACCAAAAGTATACCTAATTTATTGGCCAAAATTTGAGCTTGGGTGGTTTTACCAGAGCCTTGAGGACCAGTGACCAAAATTCTCATCTTTTAGCTCTACTTTAGAAATGACTCGTAGTTCCTTTCCACTAATTTACTTTCAAACTGTTTGGCGGTGTCTAAAATGACTGATACCACAATCAAAATACCAGTTCCCCCCAAAGCAATTGTGGAAAAATTGGTAATTTGAGAAACAATTGATGGTAAAATAGCCACAATTCCCAAAAAGACCGCCCCAGCCAAAGTAATTCTGGTTAAGATGTAGTTTAAATAAGTCGCCGTGGCGACTCCAGGTCTGACACCAGCAATAAAAGCTCCGGATTTTTGAATGTCTTCAGCAATTTTGTTAGGGTTAAAAACCACTGCTGTATAAAAATAAGTAAAACCTATTACCAGCAGGAAATAAGATAGATTGTAGGTTAAAGATTGAACCTGAAAGTGGGTGACCAACCACCTGCCAAAAACAGCCAGGCCAGGTTGAGACAAATTAGATAAATATTGACCGGCGAATGAAGGTACCAGCACCAAAGAAACAGCAAAAATAATTGGGATAACTCCTGCTTGATTAACTCGCAGTGGCAAATAAGTTGAGGCTCCCCCCACTTCACGTCCGCCAATAAATCTTCTGGCATATTGAATTACAATTTGACGCCTGGCTTCATTAATCAAGACAATACCAGCCGTTACTGCTATACCCAGCGCCACAAAAAGCAGCAAGTTGAGTATTTGCTGGGTATCAATTACAGACATTGTTTTGACTAAAGCCACTGGCGCTTGAGCCACAATTCCAGCAAAAATTAACAGAGAGATCCCATTACCAATCCCATATTCAGTAATCAGTTCCCCAAACCACATTGCCAATATGGTCCCAGCGGCCATAGTCACAATCAATGCCAAGATGGAAAGTGGGGTTGCCACCTCCACAATTCCTTGATTTCTTAACAGGGTAAACATCCCAATGGCTTGGACAATAGACAATGGTACTGTCAAATATCTTGTGTACTGGTTAATTTTTTGCCTGCCATATTCGCCCTCTTTCGATAATGCCTCAAGTGATGGGAAAACCATGGTTAAAAGTTGAATAATAATTGAAGCGTTGATGTAAGGATTAAGCCCTAAAGAAATAATAGAAAAGTTGGCTAAAGTTCCCCCAGAAAAAATATCAAGCAGACCTAAAAATTGATTGCCTTCAAATAAAGATTTAAGTGAGGCCAAATTCACTCCTCCAACTGGAATATGGGCAGCAATTCGGTAAACTACCATAATGATGGCAGTGATAATGATTTTTCGACGCAGTTCAGGGATTTTAAAAGAGTTTAAGATTGGCGAAAGGAAATTAGCCACTGACTACTTTCCCCCCTGCTTTTTCAATTGCAGTTTTGGCTGAGGCAGTTGTTGGTAAAGCAATAGTGAGTTTTTTAGATATTTCTCCATTACCTACAATTTTAACACCAAATTTTTTAGCCTGCTTCTCTAAAATCAAACCCTTATCAATTAAGCCTTGTAAATCAACTGTTGAACCTGTCGTAAAAAGTTCCAGTTTAGATAAAGCCATTGGTACCATTTTAGTACTTCTTTTAGGATTACCCAAACCTCTTCTAAATGGTATTTTTTTATAAATCGGTAAAGTTCCACCAATAAATCCGGCCGCCACTCTTCCTCTGGCTTTTTGTCCCTTGGTACCTCGACCGCCAGTCTTACCCTTGCCAGAGCCTAAACCCCGACCTATTCTTTTTTTGGATCTAGTAGTAACTTTAGTAAGTTTGTGGAGTTTCATGACTGCCTCCCTTTTTCCTTTTTCTCAACCTCTCTTGGTTTAATTGTCTTTAACCTTTTTAAAGCTTCTATGGTAGCATAAACATTTGATGCCTGATTGCTGGTTCCCAAAATTTTAGACACCACATCAGAAATTCCTGCTGCTTCAACCACCACTCTAACTGCTCCTCCAGCGATAATTCCGGTTCCAGCTGGAGCAGGTTTTAACATCACCCTGGCAGCACCCAATTTTACAGTAATGGGATGAGTAATGGTTCTATTATCAACCATTGGTACTAAGATCAAATGTTTTTTAGCATAAGCTCCTGCTTTTCTAACTGCTGATTGAACATCCGCTGCTTTACCAAGCCCTACTCTCACTCGGCCTTTTTTATCACCAGCCACCACTATAACTGACAGAGATCTTTTATTTCTACATTTAGTTTTTTTTGACATACTATTTATTTGGATGACTTTTTCAAAAAATTCTGGTTGAATAATATCTGGGTTCATTTTAGAATTTTAATCCTCCCTCTCTGGCACCTTCAGCCAGTTTTTTAATCCGGCCGTGATATAAAAATCCACCCCGATCAAAAACAACTTCTGAAATACCTTTTTTAACAGCTTTTTCTGCCAAACTTTTGCCGACTTCAAAAGCTAAATCTTGTTTAGCACTTTTTTTAGTAATTTTTAGATCAGAAGCAAAAGCTAAGGTTTTACCCAAGCTATCATCAATCACTTGTCCATAAACATGCTTGCCGGAACGAAACACTGCTAGCCTTGGGCGTTTAGTTGTCCCACGGACATATTTTCTAATACTAAAATGTCTTTTTATTCTACCACTATATTTTTTCATATCTTCAGGCTCCTGCTCCTACTTTGCCAGCTTTACCGGCTTTGCGTCTAATATACTCGCCCGCGTAACGAATTCCTTTTCCTTTATATGGCTCGGGGCGACGGACTGCCCTAATTTTAGCAGCAACTTGTCCTACTAATTCTTTATTAATACCCTCTACTGTAATTTTAGTGTTATCCTCAACTGTAAATTTAATCCCCTCTGGGGCGTCAATTTCAACCTGGTGGGAAAAACCAACTGCCAAAGTTAATTTTTCTCCATTTGTTTGGGCCCGAAATCCCACTCCTACCAGTTCTAATTTTTTCTGCCAGCCTTTTTCAACACCCAAGATCATATTAGCAATTAGCGATCTGGTCAAACCATGCAATGATTTAGATAATTTATCTTCCTTTTTGCGTTTAACTAAGACTTTGCCATCTTCTTGTTCAATTTTAATCTCTGGCCTAAAATCAGCCTCCAAAACCCCTTGAGGACCTTTAACTAAGACATGGTGTCCATCAATTTCGACATTAACTGTTGAAGGTATAATAATTGGTGCATTTCCTACTCGAGACATAAATTACCAAACGTAGGCCATTACTTCTCCGCCCACATTCTCCTTTCGTGCTGTTTTATCAGTCATAACCCCTTTGGGGGTAGAAATTATGGCTATACCTAGTCCTCCTTGAACACGAGGCAATAATTTGCGACCCATGTATACACGTCTGCCCGGTTTTGATACTCTTTTAACATCAGTTAGGGCCGGGTTTTTGCGGGATAGGCCTTCATACTTTAAAACTATCTTAATTTCCCGCTCACCCTCCTCACATTCTTTAACAAAACCTTCTTTAACCAGTAGCTTACAAATTGCCAAGTTGAGCTTGGAGCGCAAAACTGATACCTCACTTCGACGGGCCATGTAACCATTTTTAATTCGAATTAATAAATCTCCAACTTTATCTTGCATTACCAACTCGCTTTCTTCACGCCGGGCAATTGTCCAGCATGAGCCAGTTCCCGAAAACAAAGTCTACATAAACCAAATCTTCGGTAAACAAACCGTGACCTGCCACAGCGCAAACAGCGGCTATGGTATCTAACCTGAAATTTTTCCGATCTTTTAACAATGTTGCTTGTTTTTGCCATATAACTCCCTAATTTTTACTAAAAGGCATGCCTAATAGTTCTAGTAGTTTCCTGCCTTGTTCTTTATCTTTGGCAGTTGTCACAATAGTTATTTCCAAGCCTCTTATTTTACTACCTCGGGCCTCTTGTTGAAAGCTTATTTCAGGGAAAATGGCCTGTTCCCGAAGGCCCAAATTAAAATTGCCCTGGTTGTCAAAAGAATTGGCAGACACTCCACGAAAATCTCGCACTTTTGGTAATACAATACTTACCAATTTATCCAAAAAATCATACATCCGATCTCCCCGCAGTGTGACCATTGCCCCCACTATTTGACCCTTGACCAACTTAAAACCAGAAATTGAGCCTTTAGCCTTGGTGACCACTGGTTTTTGACCAGATAAAGCTTTCAAATTTTCCACCACTTTTTCAGCCATGGCCTGATCTTCTTTGGCATCACCCATCCCCACATTGATGACAATTTTGGCAACTTGTGGCACCGCTAAATCATTTTTTATACCAAATTCTTCTTTTAATTTAGGCATTATTTCTTGTTGATATTTATTTTTTAATCTTGACATTAATTACCTCCTTGCATTTTTTGCATATCCTTATTTTTGTTCCATTGTCCACTTTAAAACCTACCCTGGTGGCTTTTTTACAATTTGGACAAACCAGAATCACATTACTAATATTGACTGGCTTGGCTAAATCAAGTACCCCACCTTCAAATTGACCGCTTTTTTTAACATGTCTTTTAACCATATTAACCCCCTCAACCAAAACTTTATTATCTTTGGTGATGACACGCAGGACTTTACCAGTTTTACCCCGGTCTTTTCCCAAAAGTATTTGTACAGTGTCGTCTTTTTTAATTTTCATAATGAGCGTCGTCGAATTACCATACCTCCGGCGCCAGTGAGGCAATTTTAGTAAAACCTTTTTCTCTAACTTCCCGGGCAATTGGTCCAAATACCCGAGTAGCTCGCAAATTACCATCTTTATCAATAATGACGGCAGCATTATCATCAAATTTAATATAAGAACCATCGTCTCTCCTAATCTCTTTTCTAGCCCTGACAATTAAAGCCTTAACAATTTCAGCGCTTTTAACCTGACCATTAGGATCAGCCTCTTTCACTACCCCCACCACTATTTCACTAATAGTTGCTTTTCTTTTACCAGAACCGCCCAAGGGTTGAATAACCTGGACAATTTTAGCTCCACTATTATCAGCCACTTTTAACATTGTTCGATGTTGTACCATTTATGCTTTCTCCTTTTCATTTTCAATTTCTTGTGGTTCTTGTGGCAAAATTTCAGCTATTTCTTCGGCTGCCCGTTCTTTCAACTCTGCTTCAATCAAAGTCTCAATCTTTTTACCAACAACTTTTACAACTGCAAAGTGTTTATTTTTAGAGATTGGCCTGCAGGGTTTTATTTCCACCACATCACCTGCTTTCACACCCACTTCATCATGAACTAAATATTTTTTACTTCTGATAAAAGATTTACCATAAAGTGGGTGTACTTTTCTTCTCTCCACCGATACCACTACAGTCTTGGGAGATTTAGCAGCAATGACTAGTCCACGCATCACTTGGACAGCTTTTAATATTGGCTTTTCTTCTACCACTTTAGTTTCTTTAACTTTTGGTTCTTTGATTTCTTTTTTTACTTTCTTAATTTTTTGATCTTTACTTACTACCATGTTCCTCCTCTATTTTACTAATTAGTTGTTTTTGTTTTAAAACTGTTAACATTTGGGCAATTTCTTTTCTTTTATTTTGAGCTCCTTTTTTATTAGTAGCTTTATTCATATTTCGATCCATCACCAAATCCAAAAGCTCCCCCTGGCTTGTTTTAACTTTAGTAAGTAAAGCTTTTGGGTCCATTTTTTTAATTTCTGCCAATTCATTTTTTTTCATGTTTTTAATCTTCTTTATTCACCAACCTCGTTTTAATTGGTAATTTATGGGCAGCTAACCTCAAGGCTTCAGCAGCAATTTCTTTAGATACTGCCCCCATTTCAAAAATCATTGTTCCGGGCTTTACAACTGCTACATATCCTATCACATCACCTTTACCAGATCCCATCCTAGATTCTGCTGGATGCTTGGTAACTGGTTTATCAGGAAAAACCCTAATCCAAAGCCTTCCACCTCGGGCGGTAAAATGGGTAATAGCACGTCTGGCTGCCTCCAGCTGTCTAGACGAAATCCAGCCACGATCAGCTGACTTTAAACCAAAAGTGCCAAATGATAAAGTATTAGTTCTGGCAGCCACTCCACCGCGTTTACCACGGAAGGCCTTTCGATATTTAGCTCTTTTTGGTACCAATAGTGCCATTAAATTTCTGCCTCCCCTCTGTTAATCCAGACTTTAACTCCCACATAACCCGATTTAGTCAAAGCTGGAATGGCGGCAAAATCAATATCTTGACGAAGAGTATGAAGTGGCATACTACCGGATGATTTTGACTCTCGTCTGGCAATTTCTGCTCCCCCAATCCGACCTGATAAAAGGATCTTTACCCCTTTGGCTCCAGATCTCATCACTCTTTCCACTGTTTGATTCATCACTCTTTGAGCTGGCAACCTCTTGATTAATTGGTCAGCAATATTTTGAGCCACTAAGTAAGCAGATAAATCAGGTGATTTAATATCCATTGGAGCAATTTCTATTACATTTTCATCTTCGGTACCAAGCACTTTCATCACCATTTTCTTAAGTTCTGTTAACCCTGCTCCACCACGACCAATTAATACTCCCGGTCTGGCCACAAAAATAATCACTTTAATTTTATTGCCAGCTCTTTCAATTTCCACCCGGATTACTCCAGCCGGCTTTAACTTTTTCATCAAAAAGTCTCGCAGTTTTAAATCTTCAATCACATACTGGCGGTATTTTCTACTGTCAGCAAACCACCTTGATTGCCAAGTGGCTGCTGCCCCCATCCTAAAACCAACCGGATTAATTTTTTGTCCCATTATTACCTCCTTCATCACTTAGCACTATTTTGATGTGGCTGGTTCTTTTTGTATAAGGATCGGCATGACCCCGAGACCCTGCCCGCATTCTTTTTAATATCGGTCCTTCATTAATTTCTAATTTTTTAAAAGTTAGGTCAGCCTCTTTTAAATTTTGCTGTCTGGCAGAAGCAAGCACTGTCTTGATTGCTTTGGCCAAAGGTCTAGCAGCAGCTTTATTGGTAAATTCCAATGTCTGAAGAGCTTGATCAGGCTTTAGAGCCCTCACCAAATCTGCTACTAATTTGAGCTTTCTGGGCGATGTATGAATATATTTTTGTATAGTTGTAACTTCCATATAATTTCCTTTAAGTTTTAGACGTTGATTTTTCAGTCATTTTTCCATGGCCTCTGAAAGTTCTGGTTGGAGAAAATTCTCCCAATCTGTGTCCCACCATTGATTCAGTAACATAAACTGAAATAAAGTTTTTACCATTATGAACCGAAAAAGTGTGTCCGACAAAATCGGGGGCAATTTGAGAAGCCCTAGCCCAAGTTTTAATGGGGCTTTTTGACCCTCCAGCTTTTTGAGCTAAGATTTTCTTCATTAATTTTGCATCAATATATGGTCCTTTTTTTAAACTTCTACTCATTTTTTCCTCCGAATTATATATTTATCTGAATATTTTCCCTTTTTTCTGGTTTTTCCAACAGCCGGACGGCCATATTTAGTCATTGGTTTTTTTCGTCCTACTCCTGATCTACCTTCTCCTCCACCATGAGGGTGAGAATCTGGATCCATGGCTACACCTCGAACTGATGGCCTTATTCCCATGTGCCTTTTTCTACCGGCCTTACCAAACTTAACATTTTTCCATTCTTCATTACCCAATGTTCCAATTGTAGCCAAGGCTTCCAAAGGAACCATTCTAATCTCTCCTGAAGGAAGTTTCAAGTGAGCGGAAGGTGATTGTTTGGCTTGTAGGGTTAAAGAGGTACCAGCACTTCTGCCCAATTGTCCACCTTTACCTGGTGTGAGCTCTACATTATGAACCACTTTCCCAATTGGCATGTTTTTTAATCTCATAGCATTACCAGTTTTGACTTCTACTTTTTCACCAGAGATAATTTTGTCACCAACTTTTAAAGATTGGGGGGCCAAAATATAACGATACTCACCATCAATATATTTAATTAAAGCAATATCGACATTGCGGTTTGGATCATATTCGAAAACCTCGACTTTCCCTTCCACCCCAAATTTATTTCTCAAAAAATCAATTTCCCGCCAGTATCTTTTGTGTCTGCCACCCTGATGTCTGACTGTAACAGTCCCGTGTGATCGACCGCTGTGTTTGACCAAAATTGTCCGCAAAGATTTGGGAGCTGACCCGTTTTTCTTGGGACGCTCTAATTTAGAAGCAAATCTTCTGGTTTTAGTTTTTTCCTTGTAATTTATAAGTGCCATTATTATCTTTAGATAAGAGCCTTAAGGCTCATTTTTTCTCCTTTTTCTTACTTTTTGCTTTTTTATCTTTAACATCCACTTCTTTCTTTTCACTTTTTTCAATTTTGACTTTAGTGCCTTTGAGTAAACTTTTCTTTTCTTTGGCCTCTTTTTTCTCGGGCTGTTTTTCCTCAACGGTTTCTGTCTCAAAAAGGGCTATTTTTTGACCGTTTTTAAGTGCAACTATGGCTTTTTTAAATCCTGGCACCGTAAAATGACCCTTTCTTGATCGTTGTAATTTAGTTTCCTTTTTATAGTTGGCAGTCTTAATAGCTATCACTTCCACTTCAAATTTATTATTTACAGCTTTAATAATTTCTGGTTTTCTAGCATTGCGACTTACCAAAAAGGTATACCAACCAGCTTTAGCCAGCCCCATGGTCTTTTCTGAAATATGCGCTTTTTGCAAAATAATTTTCATTTATTTCTCCTTCTTTAATTCTTCACTCTTCATTCTTAGCTCTAACTTCTCTATTGCATCTTTGGTCAACACTAAAGTTTGATGGGCAATTACTTCTAAGGCATTTAAATTATCGGCTAAAATTACTTCCAAACCCGGTAAATTTTTAGCTGCCCGATTGGCTTTCTCTTGACTTTGACCACTAATTAGCAAAATATTTTTCTTACCTAATTTATCAAATAAGACTTGCATTTGTTTGGTTTTACCAGTAGCTTTATCCCAACCTACGAGACCCACTATTTCTCGATCTAAGGCCCGGCTTGACAGAGCAGAAACCAAAGCTGCTTTTTTCATCTTTTTTGGTAAGTCCAAAGAGACTTTCCGATATTTTGGCCCCATAGCAATTCCACCTCCAACAAAAATTGGAGCCCTGATACCACCATGCCTGGCCCCACCAGTACCTTTTTGGGATCTAATTTTTCTGGTTGAACCTTTAACCTCACCTCTAGTTTTGGTATTTCCAAAATGGGCTGTTTGATTGGAAGTATAAACTCTAACAGCCTGGGTAAGTAAGGCTTTATTTACCTTGGCTCCAAAAATTTCCTTTGGTAAAATCATACTCCCAGCTGCTTTTCCATCCAAAGCATATACTGGTACAGATAAACCCCCAACAACCGGTTTTGTTATTTTAGCTTTCACTGTTGGCATTTTGCTCCTCCTGTTTCACTGCTTCACTATTTTCTGACTCACTAACCTCTTCTTCTTCATCTAGTTTTTCCTCTGGTGGGGGAGTATAACCCTTAATTCTGCCTAATTTTTCCACAATTACCAAACCACCTGTTGCTCCTGGTACCGCCCCCTTAATAGTGAGTAAATTATTAGCTTTATCTACTCCCACTATTTCCAAACCCCTGGTTGTCACAGTTTCTACCCCCATATGTCCTGCCATCCTTTTACCCTTTAAAACTCTACCTGGAGTAGTACCTGACCCAATTGAACCTGGAGCTCTCCATCTATCTGATTGACCATGAGTTTTGGGTCCACCGGCAAAACCATGGCGTCTCACACCACCTTGAAAACCCCGACCCTTAGAAATACCTGTCACCTTAATAGCATCTCCAATAGAAAAAACCTGGCCCACTTTAATTTCTTGGCCAGATTTAACATCTCCACCTTCAACTTTAACTTCCCTAAACCAGCGGATTTTTTGCTCTAATCCTGCTTTTTTAGCATGTCCGATTTGAGGTTTTTTAACACTTTTTTTAGTCCCAAATCCAAGCTGAACTGCCCTATATCCATCTTTTTCTTTATCTTTAATTTGGGTAACAAAGTTTGGTCCAATTTCCACCACAGTGGCACCAACCCGGCGTCCCCGGGCATCATAAGTGCTAGTCATATTCTTTTTAATACCAAGTAATGTGTTTATCATGTCTTTTTCCACAAAAAAGAGCGAGTCGCCTAGACGAACTCACTCCAGTATTTCCTTCGTCACTTTGTTCCTCAGGACAAGTCGCTGATACCTCTCAGTTTATCCTGAGTCAGTATCAACGTCCTGACGAAGGACGCGATTTACTGAAATTTATTTTCTTTTTTACGTCTCAAAAACCATCTGCATGGCTTATAAGGATTGTAGCATGAGTTGAGGCTAAATTGCAAGTAGAGGCTATTTAGGGTTGCAATAGTTATAGAGTGCCCGGTGTGCTAAAGTTAAAGTCCTATACACCTTTGGTAGGGGTAATTTTACAAGGTCTGCTATCTCTCGCAGTGTATGTTCTTGTTCATCTGAACCTAAACCATGCCTTAGTTCAAATATCACTGTTTGCCGCCAGGGCAAACGATTTAAAACTGCCTCTACTTTTTCTGATAAAGTCTGACCGGGTCTTGCTCCTGCCCATAATAAATCTAAACCAGGGCTGTTTTGTGGATCTGTCTCATCTGTTGCAGGATTAAAAGCACCACCAATTTCACTAAAACAAACCGCTCTAACCGATAAACCATGTCTTTCTTGCATAATAGTTTCTTAATTGACTATTAAACCAAAACCATACTTAAATTACAATATACCCAGTTTTTAGCCTGCCACCCCAGGGGTGAATTAGGTTGCTCGCCCCGCTTCGCGGGCGAAGCGGGACACCTGCGGGCATAAACAAAAGTTTAGCCTTCCACCTTCGAGGTGGACCCACAAATCAAATTAACTTAGGGATAATCCTGCGGCAATACTGGTAAAAGTTTCAAATAAAGTGATTTTTTCTTTGCCAAAAATATCTTCCAAAATGTGTTCAAAAACTGGGATTAGTGATGACCCGCCAGTTCTAACTACCATATCAATTTGACTCCCTTCCAATTTTGCCATTTGCAATGTTTTTAACACTACTTCTTTTATTTCTTCAACTCTGGGAGCAATTATTTTTTCAAATTCATCTCTGGTAATTTTCAAATCCAGGTTAATTGGACCATCATCATAAATAATCCGTGCTTCTTTTTCTTCTGATAACTGTTTTTTAGCTTTTTCAATGGCCTCATAAATTTCAAAACCAACATTAGTTTTAATAAGATAAATTAATCTTTCTAAAGCCTTGGGATTAGAGTTTTTATAACCCGCCCGCTCTAGGAAATTCATAACATCAGGGCCATTTAGTGAGGGAATGCTGTACCAAGAATTTAAAGCTGAATAGATATAACTGGGCATTTGCAGCTTTTGTTCACCCCAAGTAGAAGAAGCGCCAAAATAATCCCAAAGCGTGTGTTGCATAATATCAGCATTTAGTAAATCTCCACCAATATACACCCCATCAGTTGCCAAAACTTCTATTTTTTCTCCAAATCTAACTATGGCTGTATCCAAAGTTCCACCCCCAAAATCAAACACAAAAATGGTTTGTTTTTGATTAGATGCGGCCAAAAATTGTTTAGCTGCTGCTACAGGTTCATATTCAAATTTAAGTTTTTTAAAACCGGCTGTTTTCATTGCCACTGCCAAACGGTTTTGAGCTTTTTGATCTACCTCCGGGTCTAAAGAAAAATGGACTGGCCTACCAATGGTAATCTCTTCTATAGCTAAACCATTTTCAGCTTCTGCTTTTTCCTTAATTTTTTTTACAAACATGCCGATTAATTCTTCAACTGAATAAAATTGCCCAAAAATTGTTGTCCCCTTAAAAGAGGTTCTCAAACTGGATTTTAATGCTTGAATTAACCTACCCGTTCCATAATCAACTTCTTCATAATATTCAGGAACTGGGTCAGTCCGGGGCTGATCAGGATTATCTTTCATTCTCCGAAAACGACCCGTATAAATAGTTCTCTTTATACCAGGTTTTCTTTGTTTATTATCATTTAGATAAGATTCTATTGCTTCTTGACCAATTAGAAGTTCTTGCCTCCCTTGATATTGAATGTCACCAACCTTAAAGGTTTGAGATTGTATTTGCTGTGGAGTCACGTTTGACCCATAAAGTATTTCTCTTCTTAGAAAGTAAAGCATCGAGCGAATCACCCTCTGATCCAGCGCAGCCTGATCTACTTCAATTACTCGAGTTTTTCCACCCTGATTTATAGAAATCGAACTATTTGTTGTTCCAAAGTCTAAACCGAATTTCATCTTGTGATCATTTCCTTTCTATTGTATACCGTTTAGCCATTTAAAAACCCGCTTGCGCGGGTCTTGTTAAGCTTCTTTGCCTTCTAAAAAGGCATATTGTTTTATATATCTTATTTTTGGTCTAATCCTAAACACAGTAAAAACTATTTTACAACTGATTTTTTAAAAAATCAATAGCAAAAGAGGGTCACATCTTTACTTCAATATTTACACCTGCAGGGAGTTCAAGATGCATCAGCGAATCAATTGTTTTTAGATAGTTATACACCGCGAAGCGGTGGAACTATCGCAAGACAATCGACTTACATTTTAACCTCTATGTTAACTCCCGCTGGTAGCTCGAGATGCATAAGACTGTCGATTGTCTTATCAGTTGGTTCAACAATTTCTATTAATCTTTTGTGTGTTTTAAGTTCAAAAGCTTCTTGGGAATCTTTATCAGTGTGAGGGGAACGGGGAACAGTAAATCTGGTAGTTTTGGTAGGAAGTGGGATAGGTCCAACAATTTTGGCACCGGTTCTGATAGCAGTATCTAAAAGCTGCTCAACAGTATTATCCAGTACCCGATGATCAAAGCTTGTTAATCTAACTCTAATTTTACCTTTGGCCATAAATTACTAAACCTTTCAATGTGCTAACTATTTTAACATAAAAAAGAGGCTTTCGCCTCTTCTAAGCCCTAAAACCTAAACCCAAAACCCTATTTAATAATCTTAGTAATTACTCCAGCTCCAACTGTTTTTCCACCTTCACGGACAGCAAATCTTAAACCATCTTCCATAGCAACTGGAGTAATTAGTTTAACATTCATTTTAGTGGTATCACCTGGCATAGCCATTTCCACACCTTCTGGAAGCTGTACTTCACCGGTCACATCAGTGGTTCTGACATAAAATTGTGGTCTGTAGCCTTTGAAAAATGGAGTGTGTCTTCCACCTTCTTCTTTAGAAAGAATATAGACTTCAGCTTCAAATTCAGCATGAGGGGTAATTGAACCTGGTTTGGCCAAAACCTGACCACGTTCCACATCATCTTTTTCAATACCCCGAAGGAGTAGTCCGGCATTATCACCAGCCTGGCCTTCATCAAGCATTTTGTGAAACATTTCAATTCCTGTCACCACACTCTTTTTAGTTGGCCTAATTCCCACAATCTCAATTTCCTCATTAATTTTTACTTTTCCCCGTTCAATTCTTCCAGTTACTACTGTTCCCCGGCCTTTAATTGAAAAGACATCCTCAACAGCCATTAAAAATGGTTTATCAATATCGCGGGTGGGAGGTGGAATCCACTCATCAACAGCATCCATCAGCTCTTCAATGCTTTTGACAGCTTCAGCATCACCTTCCAAAGCTTTCAAGGCGGAACCTCTAATAATTGGAGATTGGGGATCATATTCATATTTT
>CAZZHC010000001.1:42101-51111 GCA_964653745.1 uncultured Gammaproteobacteria bacterium | reverse complement strand
TTTATCAACTTTATCTAAATAATTTTTAGCTGTATCCATTTCTCCTAAAGGATCCTTTAAATCATCATTAAATGCCCAAGAATAGGCTGGGATAGAGGTTTTAGCTCTTTCTTCTCCTTCCACCTTGGGGGTAGCAAAATTTAGGGCTTTCCTTAAGTTTTTATCAGATAAAATGGGATCTTTGGTGTTATAAAAAATGGCCACCAGTTTATTAAAATTGGCTACTTTTTTAATTTTTACTGAAGGTTGGTTCTGTAAGTCTGTACCTGAAGTTAAACCAATCAAACTATTTACCTCTCCCAAATCAAAAGCTGTTTGGGCGGTTCTTTCATCTGGATAAAAACGGATAGTAACTATCGGCAGTTTATCACTTTCTCTGTTTTTAGTGGTGGTTAATACTAGTTTGGCTATCAAGTTTTTACTCATTTCTTGGTAGCTTACTTTATACTCACCGATTCCCACCAAGCTGTTATTTTTAAAAATAGGGTTAGTTAAAAGCCCGGGAAAAGGGCTAAATGAATCAGCCAGTTTAAAACTAATGGTACTATCATTGGGGTAAGATACTTCTACATCAGTCAGATTAAATTTAATGTCAGAAGCTTTAACTCGGGTTCCGTCATTCCAAAATAAACCATCTTTTAATTTAAAGGTGTAAACTGTCGCATCATTGTTCATTTGCCAACTGGCAGCCAGTTGTGGTTTTGGATAACCATTTTTGTCTAGGCTAACTAGGGGTTGAGATAATAAATGAGCCACAGCTGGAGGTAAATTGGTGGTGGTATAAATACCTACTACTCCTTCAGACACCGCTGCCCGATGATTATATTGATCGCCAAAAAACCATAACAATAATGCAGCCAATATTACGATACCCACTACCACAAAATACCTATTAAAAATATGTTGACGGCGTAAGTACCGCGACAAAAATGTAGAGACCAAAAGATAGGTAAATTTTATCTTTTTCACAGCACCAATCCCAATATGGTAAAGATGACAAAAAAGGCAACTACGGCAATAGTTAAATAGAAAAGCAATTTTTCAAAACCCCGTTTGGTTCGATAAAATCCTGTCTCTCCTCCAAAAGTAGAGCCCAAACCAGTGCCTTTGGCCTGAAGTAAAACCAAAGTAATTAAAACTGCTCCTAAAATTATTTGAATAATAGAAATGATTTGGTTTAGCATTTTACTTGATTAGCCAATTAATTACATGAATTAAAAAACCAATTAGAAAAGATGATACCACAACTACCAGAAAGGTAGATAGCTGCATTTGGGGAAGAATAAAACCATTTAAAGACATTCCCGGGAAATCATAAGAGGCAACCTTAAAAATTGGCATCACTGTTACTAAAAAGTACAGGGCCAGCACATTACCCAACCAAGCAAATACTCCCAAGGTAAGCAGATTTAAGGGTAGTAATAAAACTTTAAGTAGGGGTACTAATAATAAGTTAGCAGCCATAAAAGCCAGACTTCCCAAAAGAAGACCCCTGACACCTCCAGTGATAGTTAAAGCCGGTAAAGCTTGAGAGGTTACCCACAGGGCTCCCACATTAATTAGATAGGTTCTGATTAAATGTTTCACCTATATTTATTATAGTACACATGGAGAAATTTTTGATTTCTTAATTTTCTATGATAGGAAATGGCAAAACGATGGGCTTCATCTCTAATTTTCTGCAACAGTCTTAAGGATAAAGATGATTTGGGAAGTTTAATTACTTGTCCATCAGTACAGTAGAGCCATTCCATTTTTTTGGCTAAGCCAAATACTGGAATTTGAAGCTGGGAGCTAACTACCCCAACTTGTCCTCTACCACCATCAACTATTATTAAGTCGGGTAGAGGCCACTCTGGATGCCTTAACCTTCTGGTAATCATTTCCTTCATCATCCCCACATCATTGGGTTTGCCTGAAATCTTAATCTTAAATTTTCTATATTGGGATTTATCAATATCACCTGAAGTAAGTACCACCATTGAGCCAGTGGCTTCCTCACCTTGGATATTGGAAATATCAAAACATTCAATTCTTTCAGGCAGATTTTTTAAATCCAAATCTTTTTGAAGCTGTTTTAGGGCCAATTTATTTTGGTCCTCCACAAAATTGGGATTTTCCAAATAAACCTGGGCATGATTTGCTTGGGTTAAATAATTCAAGCCAGTTAAAGTTTGTTTTATAGTTTGGGCTTTTTCAAATTCTAAGTTTTTTGAGGCTTTTTCCATCTCTTTTTCTAAATCCATCATCACCTCTTCTTTTTTACCATCCATAAACTTAATAAATCTTCGGGTAATTTTATTGTATTCTTTTTTATCAATTTTACTGGCACAAGCTCCAGGACAAAGATTAAGATGATAATAAAAACATGGACCACCTCTCCATCCTCTCCCTGAACACCAAGGGAAAATTCTCCTTAATTTTTTTAGAGTAGATTTAACAGTACTGGCTGAAGGAAAAGGACCAAAATAATCCTTAGCATCTTCTAAATCCTTTTTTCTGGCAGTGATAATTTTGGGAAAATCTTCTTTGGTAATTTTAATATACAAATAATCTTTATCATCGGTAAGTCTAATGTTGAAAGGAGGCGAATACTTTTTAATTAAATTAGCTTCTAAAATTAAAGCTTCCAACTCTGATTCAACAATAATGGTCTCGATGTCTCTAATTTCTCGCACTAAAGAAGTTAGCTTCCCACTCTCGGTGTGGGAAGCCGAAAAATAAGAAGAGACGCGGTGGTAAAGATCGATTGCTTTTCCCACATATAAAATCTTCCCAGCTTGATCTTTATAAATATAAACACCAGGTTTGTGAGGGATTTTGGTTTTATCAATAAGAAAAGCTTTTCTACGAATGAAATTTGGTATCACGGTAGGAGGATTATACCTCAAATTTAAAGCTACTTCCTCTTTGAAAGTTTCCTTTTTTGGTAAATATGAAAGCCCAGGGTGGTACCATAAATAGCAAGTACCAATAAAATTAAAGCTCCTACCATATATGGTACTGGGGCAAACATAAATAGGGGTTTAACTGTAACTTTTTTAGTAAACTTTTGGCCTGCTACCTCAACTTCTAAAGTATCATCAAACCCATGCCATAAAAAGGGGGTTCTTAAATTAAATTGGTAAGAAGCTGCTCCAAAAGGAGGGATTGAGCCCAAACCTACCTGGTTGGAACCTAAGATAGTAATCTTGCCTGATTTAATAGATAAATTTGTAGCTCCTTCTACTGCATTTCCTTGATTTAAAATCTTAATTGGTAAAGAAATTGGTAAACCTGCCCAAACAGTATCTGGAATATTTAAATCAATACTGATTTGGGGTTTACCCTGAAAATCAGCTTCAGCAACAACAACTTTAACATCATTGCTAGTGGAAGGCCCTTCTGAACTGACCCCTCTAGTAGCCAATACTAGATGATTTAAATCAAATTTATTAAAATAATCCATCCCGGAAGTGTTTTCCCAAGTTGGATCAACCATTGTCCAGCCCTTTTGCTCATCAAAATATTCTGGCCAGGCATGAAGCAAATTTTTAGTTAAGGACAAGGGCCTTAAAGTTTTATTTTGGGTATAAGCAAAACCATCCAGCTCTCTTGTGGGAATACCCGAAGCTCTAGATAAGGCAATAAACAAATCAGTAAATTCCATGCAAACTGCAGAATTGGGGTTATTTAAGACTGTAGCTGCCCCTAAACGCTCAACATTATCACTATTTAGCCTGTCAGTATCATACTTTAAATTATTGACCACATATTGAAAAATTAACTGGGCTTTTTCCTTATTAGTTTTAGGGGTGCCATATTTCCAAATTTCCCCCAAAGCAGCTGTAATAGCAGGGCTTGATTTTTCCCAAAACTTGTCATTTTTAGTCCAAGCTTGGATTTGTTTATCAGTTAAGGTTAGTTTTGGAGCTTTTAAGCCATATTTTTGATTAATATAGAGCTTGGCAGATCCTACCACTGTTACATCTAGCTTGTTTCTTCTGGGCAATTTATACCAAGCTAAATAATTCCCATCTTCATCAATAGTCACATTGGAAGGGGCAGGGTTAATTCTGGAAATTACCACATCTTGATAATCTGTATCAGGGGGTAGAGTAATTGAGGTAATTACTGGAAATAAAGAATTATTCTCCAAATTATATTTGAGGTTAAAATCAAATACTTGAGTAGTCCCGAAGTTAACCGATACTCCACTACTTATTAAGCTCCTTTTATTAAAGGCAAAAAATAATCTGTCAAAGGTTTGAGATTCTGAACTAGGACTTGGAGAAATTGAGGTAGGGTCACCAAAGCCAACCGGAACAGATAAAATTAAGTTATAGTTATCAACACTACCAGAGGTGGGAATTTTTGGTAAATTTACCTCCCAAGTTTTACCAATACTTTGGGCAAAATCTTTAGATTTAAACCTTAAAGTAAATGATTGTGATTTACCAATTCCAGCTACTTGCTGGTTAAATTGCACTGCAATTGCAGTTTTATTATCTTTGGCTTCAGTTTTAACCTCCATTACTCCTGCTTCATCTGAAGCTGAAACATCAAAGATAGAGGCAGAGCCAATCGATAAGGTAAAGTTAGAAGCATAATATTGACTGGTTAAATTTTTAAGGGTAATTTTTTGGGTTACATTGGTCACACCATCACTGCCAACATCATAAGTCACATCATAAGAGGTGGAAAACTCATCAGCAGCAAATGCTTTATGGGGTATAAAAAAAATGGTGGCCAAAAAAAGAGCCAGAATTATTTTCTTCATCATCTTAAACCATTGTATCAAAGTTTAGAGTATTTTAGCTAAGTATTGACCGGTGATTGAAGACTTGTTTTTGGCAAGTTCTAAAGGTGTGCCTTCTGCAATTACTTTGCCTCCCCCATCTCCACCCTCTGGTCCCAAATCTATGATCCAATCAGTGTTTTTAATAACATCTAAGTTATGTTCAATAATAACAACAGTGTTGCCAAAATTTACTAACTTGCGAAGTATTGTTAAAAGTCTTTCAATGTCAGCAAAATGCAGACCTGTGGTAGGTTCATCTAAAATATAAAGGGTGCGTCCAGTTTGTCTTTTAGAAAGTTCTGTTGCAAGCTTAATTCTTTGGGCTTCACCCCCGGATAAAGTGGGAGCAGGTTGTCCTAGTCTGACATAACCCAAACCTACCTCATTTAAAACTTCTAATTTATTTTTAATTTGAGGAATATTGGCAAAAAACTTTAAAGCCTCTTCTACAGTCATTTCTAAAACTTCAGCAATATTTTTTTCTTTAAAATGGATTTCTAAAGCCTCCCTGTTATACCTTTTTCCATTGCAGCTTTCACAAGTTACATAAACATCAGGTAAAAACTGCATCTCAATTTTAATCTGACCTTCACCTTCACAGACCTCGCACCTACCACCCTTAACATTAAAAGAAAATCTGCCTGGACCATAACCACGGACTTTGGCTTCAGGTGAGTTAGCAAATAAATCTCTGATAAAAGTAAAAGCCCCAGTATAGGTGGCAGGATTGGATCTGGGAGTTCTTCCAATAGGAGATTGATCTACCAAGACCACTTTATCTATATAATCAACCCCCTCAATTTCAGTATGTTTTCCAGCTCTTTCTTTACTGTGGTAAAACTTGTTGGCTAAAGCTTTATATAAAATATCATGAATTAAAGTAGATTTGCCTGAACCAGATACCCCTGTAATAGAAATAAATTGGCCCAAAGGAAAACTCACATCAATGTTTTTTAAATTATGCTCACAAGCACCTTTTACTTTCAAAGTTCCAACATTAACATAGGGACGAGTTAAACTTTGATCAACACTGACGGTTTTTTTACCAGATAAATATTTCCCAGTTAAAGAATTAGCATCTTTTTTAATCTGGTCAGGTGTGCCCTGGGCTACCACATTACCACCATGTTCCCCTGCTCCTGGTCCAAAATCAATCAAAAAATCAGCATTTTCCATAGTTTCCCCGTCATGTTCTACCACCACCACAGTGTTACCTAAATCCCGCAGTCTTTTTAAAGTAGCAATGAGCCTGGTATTATCCCGTTGATGCAAGCCTATTGAAGGTTCATCGAAAACATATAACACAGCAGATAATCCTGAACCGATTTGGGAAGCAAGTCTAATTCTTTGAGCCTCACCCCCGGCCAAGGTGTTAGAAGCTCTAGATAGGGTTAAATAATCCAAACCGACATCTACTAAAAACTGCAATCTGGCTTGAATTTCTTTGACAATTGATGAAGCAATAGTCAGTTCTCTTTCTGACAAAAGTGGTTTTTGTAAAGTTTTAACCCACTCCAAAGTATTTCTGACAGAAAAATCAGTCAGTTGGCTAATATTTAGCTCATCGATAGTGATAGATAAAGCTTCTTTTTTGAGCCTAGCCCCGGCACATGCCGGACAAATTTCTGCCATCATATATTTTTCAATCTCGCGTTTTACATAGTCTGACTCGGTTTCTTTATATCTTCTTTCTAAATTAACAGTTAAACCTTCAAAAGTAGAATAAAAATGGGTCCACTTTCCTTCTCTGTTTCTGCCTTCAACTTTAAATTCTTGCTCCCCTGCTCCAAATAGCAGCACCTTCTTGGTTTCTTCATTAAGCTCCCCCAACCTAGTATTTAGATCAAAGCCATACTCTTTTCCAACTGCAGAAATTAGCCTAGAAAACCATGTTTCGCTTTCCCCTAAGTGGGACCAAGGTAAAACTCCACCTTCAGCAATGGACAAAATTGGGTTTAAGATGGTGTTGGTATCAATTTTTAAAAGCACTCCTAAACCTGTACAAGTAGAACAGGCCCCATGAGGTGAGTTAAAGGAAAAAGTTCTAGGTTCAATTTCTGGCAAAGCGATATTATCAATGGGACAAGCAAATCTTTCAGAATAGAGATGATCTTTCATCTTTTTAGGATTTTGAGGAAATTCCAAAGCAGCATCCAAAACTTCAGAAGCTATTAAAAAACCCTCTCCCATTTTAAGTGCTGTTTCAATACTTTGATTAAGTCTTGAGTAAATTACGTTGTCATGAGTAACTTTTGTATCCACCCCCGATTTAATCGGGGCAAGTACCAACCTATCAACTACTACATCAATGGTGTGTTTATTTGTTTTAATCAAAATAAAATCTTCGGCTAAATCTCTTATTTGCCCATCAACCCTAACTTTAGAAAACCCCTTCTTTCTTAAATCTTCAAATAGCTGGCTGTATTCTCCTTTTCTATCTTTTATAACTGGGGCCAAAATCATCACCCTTTTTAACTTATCACCAATAATTTTTTCAGTTATTTGCTCCACACTCATCCTGGATACTTCTGCTCCACAAACTGGACAATGGGGATGGCCAATTCTGGCATAAAGTAGCCTTAGGTAATCATAAATTTCAGTAGTGGTACCAACAGTAGATCTGGGATTATGGGAAGCACTTTTTTGATCAATAGAGATGGCAGGTGATAAACCTTCAATATAATCAACGTCAGGTTTATCCATTACCCCCAAAAATTGCCTGGCATAAGAAGAAAGACTTTCTACATATCTTCTTTGTCCTTCAGCATAAAGGGTATCAAAAGCGAGAGATGATTTACCTGAACCTGAAATTCCAGTTAAAACAACCAATTTATTTTTGGGGATTTCCAGATCAACATTTTTTAAATTATGTTCCCTGGCACCTTTAATAACAATTTTATCAATAGACATAAGTAAGTAGACCCAAAAAGAACAACCAATTATATCTGTTTTGGCAAGATTTTTAAAGGGGTTTGACCACTTCTATCAAACATCGGGAGTTTGATTAAAGTGCTTTAGCCTTACCAGACCAGGTCTGGGAGCTTAAATACCTAATTCTTTAATCTGGTCCCTTAATTTAGCTGCTTCTTCAAAATCCAGGGCTTCTGCTGCTTCTTTCATCTGTTCCTCTAAATGTTTGATAATCCTTTGTTTTTCTGAAGCAGGGATATCCTCCACTGTTAAAACTTTCTCTCCCTTTTCTTCCTCAATCTTCTCAATTAACCTATCTCTTAAAGGTTTAACAATAGCTTTGGGGGTAATATGATGTTTTTTATTATACTCTGCCTGGTATTTTCTTCTTCTTTTTACCTCATCAATAGCAGCCTGCATGGAACCAGTGATATTATCAGCATACATAATAACTTTTCCTTCAATATGTCTGGCTGCCCTGCCCATTGTTTGAATTAAAGATGTCCTTGATCTTAAAAATCCTTCTTTATCAGCATCCAAAATAACTACCAATGATACTTCTGGTAAATCCAATCCTTCCCGAAGCAAATTTATTCCCACAATTGCGTCTACTTCACCCATCCTCAAAGATTGCAAAATATCACTTCTTGCCAAAGTTTCCACCTCCGAGTGAAGGTAATTTACCTTAATACCCCGCTCTTTTAAGAAATCTGATAAATCTTCTGCTGTTCTTTTGGTTAAAGTTGTGATTAATGTTCTTTCGTGTCTCGCTACTCTAGCTTCGATTTCTCCCATCAAATTCATAATTTGTCCCTCACTGGGCCTTATTTCAATTTCAGGATCCAAGATCCCAGTTGGTCTGACCAGTTGTTCTGCCACCCCATTTTTACCAGCAAGTGACAGCTCATATTCATCAGGTGTGGCTGAAGTATAGATCGCTTGATTAACTTTTCTCATAAACTCATCAAATCTTAGAGGTCTATTATCCAAAGCAGAAGGTAATCTAAAACCAAACTCAATTAAAGTTTGTTTACGGGATCGATCTCCATTGTACATACCTCTAATTTGAGGAATAGTCATATGGGACTCATCCAGGATTATCAAAAAATCATCTGGAAAATAATCAAGCAGGGTATAAGGAGGATCACCTTCTTGCCTACCATCAAAATACCTGGAATAATTTTCAATTCCATTACAGTAGCCAAACTCTTTAATCATTTCCAGGTCATAGTTGGTTCTTTGTTCCAACCTTTGTGCTTCTACCAACTTGTTTTGACTTCTCAAATCTTTTAGTCTAGCCTCTAGATCAGCCTCAATTTG
>CAZZHC010000001.1:36241-42091 GCA_964653745.1 uncultured Gammaproteobacteria bacterium | reverse complement strand
TTTAAAGCAGGCTGTAACCTATCTTCTGGGGTCACATAATGCTTGGCAGGGTATACTACCTGGGTATCTGTAACTGGGCTAATTTGGCCTGTTAAGGGATCTAGAATTGATACTCTCTCTACCCTGTCTCCTAAAAACTGTAACCTGTAACCTTGATCCATATAGGCAGGAAAAACATCAATGGTATCACCTTTCACTCTAAAAGTTCCCCGGTGAAAATCAATATCATTTCTAAGATAATACATTTTGGTTAAAATTTTCAAAACAGCAGCAAAACTGGTCTTCATACCGGCTTTAATCTCTAAAACAGCTTGGCCATATTCCACGGGTGAGCCTAAGTTATAAATAGCAGAAACTGAAGCTACCACTACCACATCTTTTCTGGTTAAAAGTGAGGCAGTAGTAGCTAGTCTTAATTTCTCAATTTCTTCATTAATTTGGGTTTCTTTTTCAATATAGGTATCAGATCCAGGAATATAGGCTTCTGGTTGGTAATAATCATAGTAGGAAACAAAATATTCAACAGCATTGTTGGGTAGTATTGATTTAAATTCTTGGGCCAGCTGTCCTGCTAAAGTTTTATTATGGGAAATAACCAGGGTGGGTTTTTGGACTTTTTCTATAACATTTGCCATAGAAAAAGTTTTTCCACTGCCTGTTACCCCCAAAAGTACTTGGTGTTTTAACCCATTTTGGATACCTTGTACCAACTTGTCAATAGCTTGGGGTTGATCTCCAGTGGGTTTAAAATCAGAAACAATCCGGAACTTTGGCATAACAACTTATTATACCAAATAAAAGACGAACTATCGTGCTCCGGATGGTTGGGGTGTTTCAATCGAGCTGGCAATTGTATGTGGGAATAGACGCTTCCAATAAGAGTCTTCCATGCGCTCTAGATAATAATTGGCGTCAATACAAACACTACCTTCTGGTGTTCGGTGAACGAACGATGTTAATGTTTTGAGCTGTTGTGTCAAATTATCTATCCGTTGAAGTTGTTCGGGCGTTAAATTATCCGGATTATTATCAGATAATTTATTAAGTTTATCGATTCCAGCTTGAATTTCTCGCCGCTTTTTTCTCTCTCCCTCTACAATGGTCCAAAATAGTGAGTCAGGTTGTGTTTCCATGGTTTTTATAATACCTAGATAACACAAGATGATAAGCCAAATTATATTAATTGTCAAATTTATTTGACTAGATTTGATATAGATCGTCTCTGTTGACACCTTCGGGTTGTATTTGGTATGGTAATACAAAGAAAACACGAACTATGCCAATTACACTTTACCGCCGCCAAAAGCAAATACTGGATTTTATTAAGCAATATATTGAAAAATATAGCTATTCCCCCACTCTGGCAGAGATTGCCGAAAGTATTGGGGTATCATCTTTGGCCACCGTCCATGAACATCTTCAAGCTTTGGTCCAAAAAGGAGTGATTAAAAAGTTCGAAGGGGCTGTCAGAGGTATTGAGGTAGTTGATCAAAAAATTTCTACTGCTCTAAAAGGAATTGAACTGCCGGTTCTGGGTTTTATTGCTGCTGGGCAGCCAATTATGCCTTACACTGATCCCGATGCTTCTGTTAATGTCCCAGCTCACATGATTACTGGTAAAAGGAGGTCTTATGTGCTTCAAGTTAAGGGAGATTCTATGATTGAAGATGGGATTTTAGATGGGGATTATGTCATTATTGAGGAGCAAAATATTGCCAACAATGGTGATATTGTAGTAGCACTTTTAGATAATGGTTTGGCTACTTTAAAAAGATTTTTTAAGGAACCAACCAGAATAAGACTTGAACCAGCCAATGCTTCAATGGAACCCATTTATGCTACCAGTGTCAAAATCCAAGGAAAATGTGTGGGGGTAATAAGGCGGTTTGCGTAAGAACAATCCTGGAAATCTTACTTTATCTTAACTTAAGATTTACTCTATTCTTGTCTCATCTTGATAAACTCTAAATCAAGAGCAGATGCCTAGTTACATACCGCAGACGGAACCAATAAGTAAGCACGACACTATTAAGGTTGCGGTGCAATACTATCGCGAGCTGAAAAAAACCCACTGCCCCGAGGAAAAAGCCAGACAAAAAGTCTTTCAAAAGACCGGGGTAGTCCTCTAATACCGCCTTGTATTAATCCACTAAACTTCGTTATACTCTAACAATATGCATTTTGATTTGGCTACCTTTATTCAAACTGTTGGTTATATTGGAGTTTTTATTATTACCTTTGTTGAATCAGGTCTTTTGGTAGGATTTTTTCTGCCTGGAGATAGTCTATTATTTACAGCAGGTTTTTTGGCTTCCCAAGGGTTTTTTAATATTGTTCTTTTAGCTTTGGGATGTTTTATTGCTGCAGTATTAGGTGATAGCGCGGGATATTATATTGGTCATAAATTTGGCAAAAAGCTTTTTCATAAAGAAGACTCAATTATTTTTCATAAAGACCATTTAATAAGAGCACAAAATTTTTATGAGAAACATGGTGGTAAAGCGATAGTTTTAGCCAGGTTTATGCCAGTGGTTAGAACTTTTGCTCCAGTTGTGGCAGGAATTGGTGATATGAAGTATTCAAAATTCCTCTTTTTTAATATTTTTGGAGGACTTTTTTGGGCAATTGGTGTAACTGGTGCCGGTTATTTTTTGGGAAACACAATTCCTGACGTAGATAAATATTTATTGCCAATTATCGCTCTAATTATTGTCGCTTCAATTAGCCCTGGTATCTATCATGCCCTAAAAAACCAGCAAACCAGAACAGAGCTAAAAAAACTGCTAGTCAAGGTATTAAAAAAATACTGAAGAAAAAATCCGATTATGCTTTATATTATCCCAACACCGATTGGTAATTTAAAAGATATTACTTTAAGAGCCTTAGAGGTTTTAAAAGAAGTAGATGGGATAATTTGTGAAGATACCAGAAGAACGGGTCTTTTATTGAGCCATTATCAAATTAAAAAACCACTTTATATCCTAAATGATTTTAATGAGGCAAATTTATATCCTAAATATTTGGATATGTTAAAACAAGGCCAAAATTTAGCTTTAGTTTCTGATGCAGGCACCCCTTTAATTTCTGATCCAGGTTATAAACTGGTGAGGGCTTGTTTGATGGAAAATGTCCCAGTCGATTCTCTTCCGGGACCCTCTTCGGTTATGACAGCCTTAACACTTTCAGGTTTACCCCCTGATAAATTTATGTTTTTGGGATATCTTCCAGAAAAACCCGGGCATAGAATGGAAACTTTAAAAAAGCTCATGTTCAATCTTACTTATATTACTTTTGTGGCTCCTCATAAGCTTATTAAAACATTAGAAAACTTTAAAGAAGCCTTTGGTAATGTAGATATTACTTTGGTTCATGAGTTGACCAAAATTCATCAAAGTGTTACAACAAAATCTGTTGATATGTGGCTTAAGACTTTAAAAAATCCTAAAGGGGAATATATTTTGATGCTTTGCTTAGTTTCACCTAATTCTTAGGCTAGCTTTTTTGTTACCATCCTTCTTTCTGACCAGTTAAGATGTTCTGGCAGGCTTTCTGCTTCAATTGGGGTATTTGCTACCACTCCCCAAACTCCAGCCTCAATTAAAAAGTCTAAAATATCAGGATGTAGGGTAAGTGCACCTTTGGCCAAAAAGGGAACTCTATTTTGGTGCAAAGTTTTTAACCCAGGCTCAATAAACTTGGTAATGGTTCTAACCTGTTTTTTATAATACTCTCCCGCGTCTAAATCATACCCACCCAAGAAACTTTGTAGATTATCTAAATCTAAAATTATCCCATCAACCCCCACTGTTAAATAATCCTGTAAGTTAACAAAATTCTCTGGAACTGCAAGCTCTAACCAAAACTTTAAGGTTCCTTTCCGGTGTATTCCTCTGACTGCCAACTCCTTTTTTATTTCCAGAAACTCTTGATCCGATCTGACAAAAGGTATAGCCAGTTCTACATTAAAAAGGTCTTTTTTGTGCCTCGCTTGAGTTATAACTTGGCAACAACTTTCTAGTAGCGATTTCTGGGAAAGCAGCCTTAAAGTTCCCCTCACATCACCCAGAGCTTGATCGGATAATTTAAAAATCACAGGTTTAGTAGGGAAAGCTAAAGCTGCCTCAGCTAACCTAAAAACTAAATCATCTACCCCATTTGACCTTTCTCCTTCTACTAACACCCCATCTAAGCTACTGGAAATAGCAAAACCTGTTGATAAATTTAAAAAGACTTTGACAGCAGATTTGATGATTTTCTTTTGCTCATTTTTAGTTAAAACCACATCTGTATCTTTGGAAGCTGGCAAGGATTGGGTAAAAGGAGCTACGCTCACAATCCAAACCTTATCTTTAACCACTGCCAATTGATAAATTTGAGGTAAGAATAACTTTTTATTAGCCAACATGACCAGCTCATCAATTTGTTTAAGCAGTGATGGGTTTAAGGAAATATCAGACTGGATTACTACATCTCCCAAATCAGGATCAAAAAAAGCCTTAACTGGTTGATACTTTTCCAAAAATACCACCACTTGAGCTGGTAGATTAGAAGCTATACCTTGACTAAAACCTTCTTGCCAAATTCTAATCTTTACTATTTCCCACCAGATTAATAACAATTGAGTCCAAATTTGGTTTCTATTTATGCCTTTATGCTTTTTTAGCTCTTGATCTAAATCAGCCGGGGCGGGAAGCTGACGAAGCTTACTTTCCACAATAGTTAAGTGTTCTGTAATAACTTCTTTGTTTTTATCTTTGAGATACTCCAAAATAGTTTGGAGAATAATTTCTGGTGGACTAATTGCCAGTCCTTTGGGTACAGGTAATCCCACCTGTTTTAGTTTGGCTAAATTAAAAATATTAGCCCCAAAAATGGGTTGATCGTCTTCAGATATAGCTTCAATAGGCAGTAATTGCATCTTAACTTTGTTTTACTATAAATATCTGATCTCCAATTTTAATATTATGATTTTTAGCAAACCCGCTATTTACTTCCAGTATCATATCAATTGGTGTCATTGGTTGGTAAATGGGTAAAGCTGTGTCTGGTACTCCTGAAGCAGGTGCTGGTACATCTACAATCTCATCTATTACTTTTCCATCTTTAATAAAAATCATATCCAGGGCAAATTTCATCCCTTTCATCCAAAATTGATATTTTTGTGCTTGGGGATAAACAAATAACATACCAGAATCTGTGGCTAAACTTTCCCTACCTGATAGCCCCTTGCTTCTTTTGGCAGGGGTATCAGCAACTTCCACCTTAATCAGTGTATCATTAATCTTAATTTGTTGAGTAGTAGGTGTTATTACTCCAGGGAAAAGTGGTCCTAAAATTTGGCTGTGGAGACCTAAATAGAGTGCCCCAATACTTACCGTTAATAAGATTGTTAGCTGGATAATAAAACGCTTCATCTCCTACATTATGACATATTTTAGTAACATTTTTGCCAAAGTCCTGATTTTCTCTCTCTAGCTTCTTTTTGGGCACTAACAAACTGATCAGCAAATTTAATATCAGGAGGATATGTGGCCGCTTTAGCAAATCCGGATCTGACTAGATGATCATTTACAAATAATAAATTACCATCTTTTTGGATTAAATAAACATAACGGAGAAGCCGACCGTATTTATCGGCTTCAGAGATGTCTTTGACTAAAATAACTTCTTTACCTTCGACTAATTTTTTATTTTCTGTACTTGCCTCTTTGCCGAAGCAAGCAACTGGTCGTCTTGGGTCAACAGTCTCTGGGGTATCGATGCCAATGTAGCGTACCTTTTGATTACCTTCAACTTCAATCGTGTCTCCATCTACTACCCTACTCACAAAGGCTTTCTGCCCCGAGGGGC
>CAZZHC010000001.1:26503-36231 GCA_964653745.1 uncultured Gammaproteobacteria bacterium | reverse complement strand
GTAAACGTTCCCGGTGAGGCCGGCTGGGTTTGACTGGTTCCCAGCCAAATTAAACCCAATCCAACACCGGTTAAAACTACAATAACGAGGGTAAGTTTGGTGCTGGCAGACATCTTACCCAAGTATATACTCGAGCAAAACTTACATCAAGGGTTCAGCCCAACCCAATGCTTCAATTACCTCTTCCGAGCCTTCGTATTGCCCTTCAGGTAGATTTCTGATTAACCAGGCTTTGTCTTCTGCGGGTACATCAGCCATCTCATTGCAAGCTTGAACTAGTTCTGCTTTGGTGGCTGGATAATGCAAATGGTCAGCAATGTGATTAATTATTGCTTGATGATCCATCAGTCTCACCTCCCAGGCTTCAATTTAAACACAAGCGTGTAATAGACTTATGAGAAACGAGTATGATATACTTAAACTGTACTCTGATAGTGTTAAGGGACCAAAAGAAGTTTCTTCGTATGTTACCTCCATTAAAAGAGATCCTAAAAAGAAAGGTGGTGAAAATATTTGACTAAGTTATTCGTTGGCAGCTTGCCATACTCAATGACTGATCAACAGCTACAAGATTTATTTGGCCCATTTGGCCAAGTGGCTTCTGCTGTTGTCATCATGGATAAATTTACCGGTAGAAGCAAAGGTTTTGGATTTGTAGAAATGCAAAATGATGCTGATGCCCAAAAAGCCATTTCTGAACTTAACGGTTCTCAAGTTGAAGGTAGAGCAATTGTAGTATCAGTTGCCAGACCTAGAGAAGATCGCCCACAACAAGGTGGTTACAATAGAGGTAATCAAGGTGGGGGTTTTGGTGGAGGTTTTAATAGAAACCGCGACAGAAGGTAAAATCCGGCTCATTTAGTAGCTTTGAGGTTTTGAAAATATTTCGAATTAGTAATAATTCGCATTTTGTGGTGGAATATTATAAAATCTAAATATGTCAGTTGAAACTAATGAGGTTAAAATAGGAAAAAAGTCAGAATTTAACTGGCTTGATCCACCGCTTGCAACTGTTTGTTATCTGGTTATAGTGGCTGCTGCTATTGCTTGTAATATAGGCAGTGTAGCAGGTTGGGCAATAAATAGAGCAGTTATACTTCCTACCAATAGCCTTGCACATACTACAGGTAGTGCAGCAAAACGCGCAGCACAATATCCTATCAGATTCTGTAGAAACTATTTATAATATCCCCAAAATGAGTAAATTAAGATCAGCTGTTGGTAAAATACAAGCTAAATTGTGGGCCAATATGGTCAGTGTCAATCTTGACCATACCACCGAGCTCTTGGAAAGTAATAAAAAAGCCAATTTTTTGGATTTAGGTTGCAATGATGGTTTGTTTACCCAATTTTGCCTCAAAACCATTAAGACTAAAAATATTTATGGAGTAGATATTGATAATGATAAGGTCAAACAAGCCAAGAAATTAGGGGTTAAGGTGGTAAAGTGTGATTTAAATGAGGCTATTTCCTTTAAAGATAACTTTTTTGATGTGGTGATGGCTAATCAAGTCATTGAACATCTTTATCAGGTTGATAATTTTATATCAGAAATCTACCGCATTTTAAAACCGGGAGGATACACCATTGTCTCAACTGAAAATGCCAGCAGTTGGTGTAATATTTTTGCCTCTATCATGGGTTGGCAAATTTTTTCCTTAACTAATACTTCCAGTAAAATGTGGGGGTTGGGAAATCCTTTATCTTTTTATAAACAAGTTGTGCCTCACCCATCTGCCAGAAACCATGTTAGAATTTATAATATTAGGGGGTTAAAAGAGCTTTTTGAAGCTTACGGTTTTAAGGTGGAAAAAATTAGTGGAGCCGGTTACTTCCCATTACCTGCTTTTTTGGGTAATATTGATCCAACTCATTGCCATTTTATGACTTTTAAAATTAGAAAACCTCATAAATTATGAAAATAGTTTTGGTATCCACTTTTGCCTTGTCTACCAATTATTCCCGTGATTTGAGTGTGTCTTTACAAAAAATAGCCAGTCCAAAAGATACTATTTATTTATGTGGCAAAAGTGGTGAGAGTGCTGCTGATAATAATCCTCCCAAAATTGATCCGGTTTGGAGATCAGGTTGGTTATTTGTCTTTGATATATTTTCTTATGTACTTTCTAAAAAACCCCAGCTTGTTCACCTGCAACAGGAATTTAAACTCTATGGTAATATCCTTTCTAATATTTTATTCCCCTGGTTGGTTTTATTGTTAAGGCTAACAGGAGTAAAGGTGGTGATCACAATTCATGGTGTGATATCTCCTCAAATCTTAGGTGCTGGTTTTTTAGAAAGCTTTAATTTACCTCAAAATCTTTTGACAAAAACTTTGGCCCATCTTTATTTATTTTATGTTTATTATTTAACTGGACTGTTTTCTACCTCCATTATAGTTTTAGCCCCAGCCTTAAAAGATATTTTAGTAACAAATTATAAACTGCCCGGTGGAAAAATTAATGTTATTAAAATTGGTATTTTGGAGCCAGTAGATAAAAAATCTAGCCCTGTTAAAACCAATCTCTTGCAAAAATTTCCTCTTTTGATAAATAAAGAAATTATTTTAGTTTTTGGTTATTTTTCTCCACGCAAAGGCTACCCGCTCCTGATAAAGTCCTTTAAAAAAACGTTAGAGAACAATTCACAAGCCAAAAATTGGATAATGGTTTTAGCTGGTAATGTTAAAGAGGAATTTATCCCCTATAAACAAAAAATTGAAAGTTTAATTAATAGATTAGGGTGTTCTAATAATATTATCATCACTGGATATTTAGAGGAGGAAGAAATTGATCAATTTTATAGAAAATCCAAAGTGGGAGTTATTCCAACCATTTTTCCCTTGAGTACCAGTGGAGCACTATCTTTGGCTTTAACTTACCTTAAACCAGTTCTAATTGCTTCAAAAGTAGAAGAAGATGATTTGGGTCTGCTTTATAACCCATTTGTGGTTACCTCTTTTGCTAAACAATTAGAGATGATAATGACCGATAAAAAAGTTTATCAAAAATATCATCAGGCACTAGCCAAAGAAGCCCCCAAAAGATACTGGGGCAACATTGCCAAAGTTCATTATCAACTCTATCAAAAACTACTCGGGTGACCCGAATGACAGTCTATTTGAACCAACCTTAGCTTGGATAGACTGGCTTATCAAGGTATATCAGAAAAAGGACGACGGATCAGATATAATTTGACTGATGGGTGGATATGGTGACGAAATTAATAAGTTCTGCTCAGGATATCTACGTGTATCTGATCTCCAATTTCAAAATATTTGGAATAATAAAATTTATCCTGATGGTGAATTACAATGTAAGTATAACGGCATATGGATGAGGATAGAGTTAGCTATAAGTTTAGCGATAGACTTAAAAACGCACCTTATTTCTTCTAAAAGAATTGCCGCGAGTTATGCTGCGCGCGCAACTGCTATATTTCTCCTTTTATCATGTCTTGACGCATTGGCAGGAGATAAGTATCTAGATTTTTACCAATGGCTTATGAAAAATACTTCAAGGAAAGAATACGATAAAAAAGAATTGAAGAAATACTATGAAGATTATCTGAATGATTATGGCACAAGAAGAGGATTTGTTAAAATATTTGAGGGTTTTATTGAGCTTAAGTTTATTAAAAACTACTCATTAATTTATAGTAAGCGTAGACTTGATATTCAAGCACTGTCAGCTAAAGAACGTCGCCAACTTATTCTTCAGGCCGATAATAAGTATAATAATATGTCGGACATAGAAAAATCTCATACTATTGGCAGGTATTTCTACGAAATGTATAGAAACGTATTTGTTCATCAAGGGACTATACCGCAGTATGACATTCCTGATTGGGTTTTAGAAGAAACAAATGATACTGATAAAAGATCATTTATTAGCTATGTTTTGCCAATTGATAAGAACAGTGGTTTGGTAACGGGCATTATTGACGGAGACGTCATTCCACATTTAATTTTACTAGTAAGGCTAACTTTGGCTCGGACTATTGAAAAACTTAACTATTAAGCTGAAATGAAATACATACCGCACGGAAAATATCCAAAAGACCAAAAAAGATTCAATCTTATTAAGATGATACCGGGGCTTTTCAAGGGAATAGACTTTGCTGATTTTAGCTTAACTCTGGGACATGAACGCTTTATTGATTGCTGGGATGGAATAACATTTCTTTTCTCTTCTAAATATCAGGAAAACGATGGGGCGAAGCTTGTTATGATGCTTTCGGCTATAGAACGTAGTAATGGCGTGTGGAAACCACTCGAGACAATCTTGAAAGGTAAAAATTTTAAGTTAGAAATGAGTAAATATAAAACCGGAAAAGAAGCATGTGATTTTCTGGGAAAAAATATAGATGAGTATTTGGATAATTTTGGTTCAACTCGTTCTCTTGTAAGTTTCTTCAAAGAAAACTTAACAGACAGAGATAAAAGGATTTTTACAGGAGGGATAAGGCGTTTATTTACTTATAAAAAACAAAAAATTAAAGATGGAATCCTACTTACCCCAACATATGAGCAAAAACAAGAAACTACAGATGAAGAATTAGGAAGATTATTGAAAAGTTTTGTATATAACATTCGGGGTGGGTTTGTTCATCAAGCTAACTATATAATTATTCCAAACAAAAAATATTTAAAAGAAAGGAAAGTTTTTGAGTTAGACATTCAAGAGGAGGGGTTATCTAAGGAACATTGGATTACTATTTTACCTTTTGAAAAACTTCATGGACTTTTTTGTAGGGCTTTTATCCGCTATTGGAGAAAGGAATATTTTAGGAAAAAGGGAGGTAATAAAAAATGAATCAATTTGAATTTCTCAAAAATTATAAAGATTTTGCATCTAAGATTAGATATTTATCCGCTAAAACTCTATTTCAAGAACTTAAGTCTGTATCAGATGCTGAAGTAAAAAAATCTCTCATGCTTAGGATCATTGAGGATTTAGTCTCCTCAACAGAAGACTTAGCTATGTGGTTAGTGACTATACATTCAAGGAATGATAAAGATAAAAGATATAGAGACGAGTGGGAACGACTCCTATCTACATATATAAATCAAGAAGAGTCGACGAAAGTTCTTTCAAAGTACGCGCGAATAAAAACTATAAGTGGCTTCCTTAAAAAAATGAGTTTTCCCACAGTGAAACAATTAACTGAAAAGTTGCAAGTAGATGAAAGTATGGTTAACGATGCTATTGAGGCTATTAGGTTTACCATTGAGACAGCGCTAAAAACCAGAAGTGATGGTGATCGAATTACTGAAAAATTTCAGAATAAAATTAAACATGGGATGATGGTTTACTCCGATCTCGAGACTAATAATTCATGGGTCAGAGATTTTTCGGTCAAATTAACTGGAAGACGAAGAAGGGTAGTCAGAAAAAATAGGAATTTTGAAATCCCAATAGATTTAGACAAAACAGAACGTATTGTAGGAACTATTAAAGCAAATGCCCAGGGTATTGAAGCACTAATTAATCTTCTGCTTATTGATTATGAGTATAGAATAAAAGCCGGAAAAATTAAAATGTGGAGTAGGAATAAAGAAAAAATTCTGGCTGAAATTAAAAAGGCTCTGGAATAAGAGAATTATTTCTACCCGAATGTCAATTTCGAACCAAAATGAGGCTAAAAATTCTTAAAATTTCAGAAGACTAAAAAATGCAATTATTTCGAACCTTTTTTCAAAGCTATTTTCAAAATGAATGCACCTTCGGTGAGCCGGCTGGGATTCCCTTCGACTACGCTCAGGGTAAACTTCTCATCCCCGCCAAACTTCGCCAATTTCAGTGGTAAACACTGAGCTTGTCGAAGTGTGAGCCGGCTGGGATTCGAACCCAGAACCAATAGCTTAAAAGGCTACTGCTCTACCGTTGAGCTACCGGCCCATACAGGATATTTTACCGCAGATTAGTGTGTAAGAAAAGTCTTTAACTTGTTGGGGGAATCTGGTACCTTCGTAAGAGTTGAAATGTTCGCCTGGCAGCAATAGTTGTATTTGAACTAATTATTGGTACAGAACCATTTTTATATGTTTCAGTAAATAATATTCTAGTCAAAAGTTCTAGTCCATCAAAGCCCACCTCAATCATTGTCCCAGTTCTAAATTGTGGATCACATACTCTTGTATTAACACAATCAAAAGTAACTCTGACCCAATGACTATCAACTACACATGTACTCTTGTATTGAATACCTCTCTGCGCAGGTATAGATAATTCCCACGGCTTCAAATTTTTAATATCCGATAGTGCAGAAACCCTACATCCATTACCGATAAGTCCCGTAATTTGTTTTAACCCTTCGGTTACAACCGCTATTCGCTTATCTGGATCCAGGGGATCGACACACACCAAACCATCCACAGGTTGCAAATCTTCCACCATAATTTATCTTGATGCTGGGGAAGTACCCTCTGTTTGAGGATTTTTACCAGAAGAAGTAGCTGAATTAAATCCTTTTAATGATTTAATAACTTGAGAAACATCAGTAATTACCTGATGAATGTCTTTTCTGGCCAGCTGAAATAATCCATTAACCTCTTTAAGGCTGGTTTTGTCGTTGGCTGTACCTTTTTTAGCCTCAATTTTTACCAGTTGAGCCTTAGCATCAGCTATTTTTGCCCGGGCATCAGCCATTAATTTTTCAGCCTCTGTTGTATTTTGGCCTGCTTGTTTGGCCTTGGCAATCCTGGTATCAAGTTTGGGAAACAAGGCTTCAATTTTAGTAATCATTCTCTTAAAAACACTAAGTCTGGAATCAACTGATTGTTTAAGTCTATTCACAACCTGTTCCTTGATATTGGCTGCTTTAGTGGCAACTATTGGCCTTTTTACAGCAGTGGTGGCGGCATTGAGAATCTTAACTTCAGCCCCAACTTGACCTACCCCTACTACTAACACCACAAGCAACAGTGAGCTAATAATTAAAGCTGATTTTTTCATAGATTATTTAAGTCTTGAGTAAAGCTGGCATCTGTTTTATCAAATTCCTGTAAATCCTGGTTTAAAGAATTAACGTCATCTTCAGGAGAAGTAGCTACAGTAGCAGTACTACCAGTAACTTGAGGTTGGACTTGAGATTCTGTGGTAGAAGTAGTTGGTTTTAAAGGCAAGGCCCCTTTTTTGATTACAAAAACATACAAACCTGCACCAATTAAAATTATGATTAAGGCAGCAACAATTAGTTTGACCATAACTTTTAAGGACTCTAAACAGAGTAAACCTTCATCAAGTTTTTGTCAAGTTAGGCCCAGTTTGGTACAATTACCTATACCTTAATAGCATGGCGCGTTCGTCTAGTGGCCTAGGACACTGGGTTTTCATCCCAGGAATCGCGGGTTCGAATCCCGCACGCGCTACTTTTCATCCAGTAATATTTTTAATTAGCTCAATTTGTGGATTTTCTTTGGGACAAGCAAAATCTATTCCAACAAAATCCAATCTATAAGGACCACTTCCCCAATTAATTTTTTGTAAATAAAATCTGGCAGTTTTGAGTAAGAATTTAATTTTCCAAGGGGTCATAGCCTCAACTGGTAAACCATACTGATGAGAGTACCTGGTTTTAACCTCTATAAAGACCAAATATTCCCCATCTTTGGCAATAATATCAATCTCCCCACCCCTAATTTGATAATTTCTTTCTAAAATTTTATACCCCTGTTTTTTTAGATATTTACAAGCCAATTCTTCACCCTGATTGCCTATATTTCTTGTGGACATGAACACAGTGTAACAGATGATTTGATGTGAGAAAAAGGATTTTAAACAAGAAACTTTTCCAAATTAAAAGACCTTCTGTGGACTCTAGAAAGTCCATGTTTTTTAATAGCTTCCCGGTGCTCCCTTGTACCATAACCTTTATTTTTTGAAAAATTATAGTGAGGATATTTTTGATGGAGTTTTTCCATTAATTTATCCCTATAAACTTTGGCAATAATGGAAGCTGCAGAAATTGAAGCACAAATTTTATCTCCATCTTTAATAGGTCTTTGTTTTTTTCTATTAAAATGCTTGACATAAAATGCATCAATTAAAACAAAATCAGTCTGATGTGATAAATTTTTTAAGGCTTTTCTAAAAGCCATTTGGGTAGCTTTTCCAATGCCAAATTTATTAATATCTCTAACACTAATTTCACCAACTGACCAGGCTAGGGCTACTTGTTTAATTTGACTATCTAATTTCTCTCGTTTTTTGGGAGTTAAAAGTTTTGAATCAGCGATACCTTTGGGTAAAAGAACATCTTTTGGGAAGATTACTGCCCCTACCACCACAGGACCTGCAAAAGATCCTCTTCCTACCTCATCCAATCCGCAAATATAATGATAGCCTTGAGACCAAAGTTTTTTTTCAAATTTAAGAGTTGGGAGTATCACACCCTGACAGCTCGTTTACCAATTAGGTCACGGAGATAATAAAGTTTACTTCTTCTGACTTTTTTAGCGTTTTTCTTAACCTCAATTTTAACTATTGATTTACCATTAAGAGGCCATTTTCTTTCCACACCTAGGTTTCCTGCCCCAATGCGTCTGACGGTCATCATTTGATTTTCTCCACGACCATTTAGGGCAATTAAAATCCCCTCAAAAACCTGTACCCTGGTTTTATTACCTTCTACCACAGTAGTGTGAACACGGATAGTATCACCAATATTTAAGGTAGTTTCATTAAATTTAGCTGAAATCATGCTCTTAATTGTATATTGGTTGCCCCTTTAAGTCAATTACAAAAGCTTAACCACCCCTTTACCTAAAATTTCCTCAATTGAGTCAACCAATAAAGGCTCAAAATTAATCCCAAAAGGCAGTTCCATTCTTTTTAAATCATTACCCCCATTGGGTAAAAGCAAAGCTACTTTTAAACCTCCAGGGTAGGAACGCAAAGTTTTATTAACTTTTTGCAACACTTCCACTCCACAGCCTTTAGGAACCATAATTTCCACTGATTTTTTAGGTACATCCGGCATTTCCTCCATATTATCAGGATCAAATTTAACAATTTTATCAATTACTAAGGATAGTTGATCCTCTCTTTTATCAAGTCTTCCCCAAGCAAGTATCACTTCATCTTTTTCCAAAAATTCCTTAGCTATTTGGTAGGTGGTGGGAAAAACAACTGCTTCAACACTAGATATTCCATCAGAAATAGTAACAAATGCCATTTCGGCTGCACTTTTTTTGGTCATTACTTTTTTGACAGTGATAATTACCCCGCCCAACACCACCTTTTGTCCGGCATGATCATCAGTTAAATCGGCAAGTTTATGAGAAATAAAATTACCGAGTCTGCCTAGTAGTTTTAAAAACGGTGGCTCATGAAGATAAAATCCCAACAAATCCTTTTCAAATATTAGCAGTTGATCCAAGGATAATTCTTCTACCTCTGGTAACTTTACTACCACTTCTTGGACTTGTTCGCTTTCTCCAAATAACCCCACCTGACCAGAGCTTACCTTTTTATTATCCTTATGAGCTTTTTCCAAAACTTGATCTAAAATTAAAAGTTGAGCAGCCCTGGTACCAAACTGATCTAAAGCTCCAGCTTTGATTAAACTCTCCAAAGTTTTTTTGTTTACCAACCTAGTATCAACTTTTGAGCAAAGATCTGCTAAAGATTTAAACCCTCGGGCAGAAATTATTGATTCAATGGCAGAAATTCCCACAGTTTTAATAGCAGATAAACCAAACCTCATGGTTTGATCTTCAATAGTAA
>CAZZHC010000001.1:18577-26486 GCA_964653745.1 uncultured Gammaproteobacteria bacterium | reverse complement strand
TATCTGGATTGCCATATTCAGCTGTCATCACAGCTGCCATAAATTCCACCGGGAAATTAGCCTTCATGTAAGCTGTTTGATAAGAAACCATGGCATAAGAAGCGCTGTGGGATTTATTGAAGCCATAAGCTGCAAATTTCTCAATCAGATTAAAAAGTTCTTCTGCCTTTACCCTTTTCATCCCACCCTTAACTGACCCCTCAATAAAATGCTCCCTTTGCTTGGCCATTTCAGCTGGGATTTTTTTACCCATGGCTTTTCTAAATTTATCTGCTTCTTCCCAGCTATACCCTTCAATATTAATAGCTGTCATGATAACATCCTCCTGATAAACCAAAAGTCCCAAGGATCTATCCATATATTCTTTCATTCTGGGATCAAGATAGGTAATTTTAGAGGAATCTCTTTTTCTGGCAATATATTCTGGAATAATAGAAATGGGGCCGGGACGATATAGTGCAATCATGGCCATGATATCAAAAATGTTGGTTGGTTTTAGTTCTACCAAATATCTGGTCATACCTGATCCCTCAAGCTGAAACAGTCCCATTGTTTCCCCTTTTGCTAAAAGTTCATAAGTTTTTTTATCATTTAAAGGTAAATTACCCAAATCTACATCAACACCGCGCTTATCTTTTACAAACTTTACAGCCTGCCCTAAAATTGACAAATTTCTAATACCCAACATATCCATTTTTACCAGCCCTATTCCGTCTTCACCAACCCAATACATATCATATTGAGTTATAATCTTGTCCCCGTTGGCCTCTTTTTGTAGGGGGGTAAAATTGGTAAGTTCGGTTGGGGCAATTACCAGTCCTGCAGCATGGACAGAAGCATGTCTAACCGTTCCTTCAACTCTTTTAGCTAGATCAATTAACTTTTTAATTTGTAAATCACTTTTATACAACTGATTTAATTCTGGCACTTCTTTTAAGGCATCATCTAAACTTTGGTGAAAACCTTGTCTTGGTGGAGGAATTAACTTGGCAATTTTATCAACATCTCCATAAGCCATGCCTAAAACCCGGCCAATATCCCTGATCGCAGCCCTGCCTTGCATGGTTCCAAAAGTGATAATTTGGGCTACTTTATCCTCCCCATATTTATTCATGATGTATCTGATAACCTCGTCTCTCCGATCATCTGCAAAATCACTGTCAATATCAGGTAAAGACGGTCTCCAAGGGTTTAAAAACCTTTCAAAAGGCAATAAATACTCCACCGGGTTAATATTAGTCACTCCCAAAACATAAAGGACAAAGGAGCCTGCTGCAGAGCCCCTGGTGTTGGTAATAATGCCCTGCTGATGTGACCAATCAATAAAGTCTGCCACAATTAAAAAGTAAGTGGCATATTTTTTCTGTTCAATGATCGATAATTCATAATCCAGTCTTTCGCGAAGCGTCCCGTTATCTTGAGGAAACTTTTCGACAAATCTCTCATTACAAATCCGTCTCAAATAAACCATTGGATCTTCTTTATCGGGGACATCAAAAATGGGAAAATATGGTTTACCCAAGGTGATCTCTAAATTTATTTGGTCGGCAATTTTAACTGTATTGGAAATTGCATCAGGAATTTCAGCAAACAAGGTTTGCATTTCTTCCGTGGGTCTAACATAAAGATTTGGGGTATCAACCATCCGTAGTCTATCTACTTCCTGAATAAATTTACCAGTTTGAACACAAAGCACAGCATCTTGAGCCTGGGCATCCTCCGGACCAATATAGTGGTAATCATTGGTGGCCACAATTGGAATACCTAGCTTTGGACTCAAAGTTTTAACTGCCTTCCACCAAATTTGCTGAAACTTGCCCATCCTTTCCAGTTCTTGTTTAACTTTAGGATCTTGATCAGGTTGGACTAATTTATCATATTCATGATTTTGTAGCTCTAAGAAATAATTTCCCTCACCAAAAATGTCCAGATATGCCCGAGCTATTTCCTTACCTTTCCCAAAATCATCAACTTTCAGGCTCTCGGCAAATTCCCCACCTGGACAGCCGGATAAGGCAATAATTCCTTCATGGAATTCATTTAGCAGCTCCCTATCTACCCTGGGTTTGTAATAATATCCTTCCAAGTGGGCAATTGAGACTAGTTTCATCAAATTCAAATAGCCCTGGTAGTTTTTAGCTAGCAGTGTTAAATGATAGGGTTCAGTATCAACCTTTCCTTCCTTATCTTTGTGAGAACGTTTGGCTACATAAACTTCACAACCTATAATAGGTTTAATATTGGCATCAAGACAAGTCTTATAAAACTCAATTGCTCCCATGGTCAGTAATAGCTTCAGCAGGCATACCTAAATCTTTGACAGTTTTAACCAGTTTTTTTACCTTGGAGATTCCATCAAGGAGTGAGTATTCGCTGTGACCATGAAGATGAACAAAAGAAGACATAAGCTGCTGATATTTTAACAGCACAGTAGCCCCAAATTTCAAGTAGCTAAATTACAGTTTGACAAAGTTTTGAACCAATGATATATAGTATCCAACATTTATGAGTATACAAGAGAGAGGAAACAATCATCAGACAGATGAAACAGATGCAAAATTTGTTAGTCTTGGGGAAGTAACTGGAGTGATTCAAAACGCTCCTTTGTTACATTCTCAAAGAGAGAGGTTAATAACAGGAATTACTTCTCTACCGTCTTATGTTGCAACAGACGAACCAGAATTTGTAAAAAATCTGAAAAATGCTCTTGCTGATTTAGCATCTAATTTGGAATTAGAAAATCGAGAAAACCCAGATGATCATGGAACTGTAGATGAGCAAACTGAATCCAATTTAGAGCAAACACAACAAGGTATTTTAGACTATCTGTCCCGAATAAATCAGGAAGTTAAAAAATTAAAAGAGCAACAAACATCCCATGGAGAATTTTTAGGAGACTTAGAGAATATTCTAGGAATAAAGGAATCACAAATAGAAGGAGATCCTAATAGAAGGAGAGAATTAATTATAGGAAAAACAGATTTATTATCTAATCATTTACGTTTTGGCGTTAGAGCTGTATTAGGAGGATTAATGGGTATTACTTATAACCAATTAACACCAGCAGAACAAAATATAATTATCGACGAGTTACTATACCAACAGTCAAATCCTGACAATAGTATAGATTTACATAATAAACTAAGATCAGTTATAGATTAAGTATTCTTTCTAAAACCTGTCTTGCCTTTTCAACATTAACTTTACCTTGGGTTTTTCTCATAACAGCCCCAATTAGAGCTTGGAGAGCTGTGGTTTTACCTTTTTTATAATCTTCTACCATTTTTGGATTTTCAGAAATTGCCTCTTTGACTAATTTCTCAATTTCAGCCTCATTTTCAATTAAACCCATCTTTTTACCAATAATAGCCTCCACCGCACGAAAGGGGTCCACCTTTGAGGCTAAGTCAATTTTTTTGTTCACAATATAATTAGCAATTTCTTGTGGCTTTAGTTGTTTTTCTCTACCCAATTTGACTACTTCCTCAAAATAATCAGCCAAATCTCTGCTTTCAGTTAAAATAGTTGCCTGGGAAGTTGATAACCCATACTGCTGTTGAAATCTGGCATTTTTAATCCATGGAAGCTCTGGTAATTCTTTCTTAATTCTTAACTCTTCACTCTTAACTTTAAGTTCTGGTAAGTCTGGTTCCGGGAAATATCTATAATCATGAGCTTCTTCTTTGCTTCTTTGTAAAAAAGTTTCTTTTTTTACTTCATTCCAACCCCTGGTTTCTTGGGTTAATTTTTCTCCTTTTTCCAAAGCTTCAATTTGTCTTTTAATTTCATATTCTATTGCTGCTACCATAAACCTAAAGCTGTTGATGTTTTTAAGCTCTATTCTATAGTTAGGAAGTTCTTCAGAGCCTTCAGGGCGAACGCTTACGTTTGCCTCCAACCTCATATCTCCTCTTTCCATATCAGCATTAGAAACCCCTAAATATCTGAATAGTTGTTGGAGCTTTTTAGCATAATCCCTAACTGCCTCAACATCATGGAAATCAGGTTCAGTAACTATCTCAACAAGTGGTACTCCACTTCTATTAAAGTCTATTAATGTTACACCTCCGAGGTGGGATAATTTACCTGTATCTTCTTCCTGATGAGCCCTATTTATTCTGATCACCTGTCCATTGTAGAGTGTCAATTGTCCATGAACACAAAGTGGCCATCTATATTGAGAAATCTGATAACCTTTGGGTAAATCCGGATAAAAATAATTTTTTCTTTCAAAAAGGGATTTTTCAGAAACTGTGCAACCCAAGGCCAAACCAATTTTCATACAAGCCTCAATGGCAGCTTTGTTAATATAAGGCAAAGCCCCAGGTAATCCCAAACAAACAGGACAAGTATGGGTATTAGGCTCTTTACCAAAATAATCAGCCGAGCACTCGCAAAACATTTTACTTTTGGTATTTAATTCAACATGAACCTCAAGTCCAATTACTGGTTCATACTTCATAATTTAGGTTTCTCCTTATGCCATTCTGTTGCTTGTTCATATTGATGAGCCACATTTAAAATAAGGCTTTCTGCAAATTGGGGACCAATAATTTGCATGCCAACTGGTAACCCTGCCTTGGTAAATCCACAAGGGATACTAATACCAGGTAAACCTGCGATTGTTGAAGGCTCGACTAAAATATCTGCCATTTCACCAAACATCGGATGATTTTTTGAAGATCCTACAGGAAGTGCTACCGAAGGTGAGGTTGGACCAACAATTACATCAACATCCTTAAATGCCTTAATAAAATCTTCAACAATAATTGTCCGAACTTTCTGGGCTTTTAAATAATACGCATCATAATACCCAGCAGATAGAACATAAGTTCCAAGCATTATTCTTCTTTTTGCTTCTTCTCCAAATTTGTCACGTTCCCCACCATACCTTATACCATCATATCTTGCTAAATTAGATGATACCTCTGCTCTTTGTAAGATTGTATAAACAGCAATTGCATATTTTGGATCAAATAGGTCAATTTTTTTAATCTTCGCTCCCAATTTTTCTAATTGTTTGATGGCATCCATGACTTTTTCTTTTACCTCTTCCTCAACTCCTATAAAATAATCATCTGATATCCCAATAGTTAACCCATCAATTTTTTGATTTAAATTTTTTATATAATCCTCAACACTTTTGGGAGAAGTAGTAGCATCATATTCATCAACTCCAGCCAAAATATTTAATACTAAAGCTGAATCTTCAACTGTTTTTACAATTGGTCCTGGGCAGTCCAAAGATGATGCCATAGCTATTACTCCATAACGGCTAACCCTTCCATAGGTTGGTTTGAGCCCAACAACACCACACCAAGAAGCGGGTTGCCTAATAGATCCTGCTGTTTCTGATCCGATAGATCCAATTGCCTCATCAGAAGCGATTGAAGCTGCAGAACCACCCGATGAACCTCCAGGCAAGTGGTTTAAATTCCATGGATTTTTTGTTGAACCATAATCTGAAGTTTCTGTTGAAGAACCATGTGCCCAAGCATCCATATTGGTTTTTCCCAACATAACAATTCCTGCCTCTTTTAATTTAGTAACCACGGTCGCATCATAAGGAGGTATAAAATCGTCCAATAATTGAGAAGATGCAGTTGTTTTAACACCAGCTGTGCAAAAATTATCTTTAATTGCGAATGGAACTCCTAAAAGGGGCAGGTTTATTCCATCAGCAATTTTTTGATCAGCTTCTTTTGCATTTTTTATCGCACCTGCTTCTGTAGTTGTAACAAAAGCATTTAATTTTCCTTCTAAATTTTTTATCCTTTCAAAACATGATTTCGTTAATTCTTCAGATGAAAACTCTTTTTGCTTCAGTCCATCCAGAGTTTGTTTGATTGTTAATTTATGCAAATCCATTCACTGCTCCTCAAAAATTGCTTTTACCTTAAAAAAACCATTCTCATTTATATGGGCATTTTGCAAAGCTTCTCGTTGGGACAAAGAAGGTTTGGTTTCATCTGGGCGCATAATATTAGAAAGTCCTGTAACCTGTTGCGTTGCTTCAACCTTTTCGGTACTAACCTGATCTAGCTGCTCAACAAATTTTAAAGTTTCGCTTAGTTGATCCTCTAATAGAGTAATTTCTTGATCGTTTAATGGCAAATTAGCCAGTTTAGCCACCTTTTTTACCTGATCTTTGGTAAGCTTCATACCAGGATTATAACTGAATAAATCACTTTATAAAATAAGCTCTTTTAATTTTAGAAGGCTGTCTAAATCATAAATTGATACAGGTAAAACTTCTTTTTTAAACTTTTTCATCAGTTTTATTTTTTTGTCCAACTCTTTTTGTTCTACCAAATCAGATTTGGTTAAAAGTATAATTTCTTTCTTTTCTAAAAGCTTTGGGTTGTAGTTTTCCAGTTCTTGGTGAACAATTTTGTAATCTCTAACCAGATCATCTGATTCTAGGGAAACTGTATGCAAAAGTAATCCCACCTTTTCAATATGTTTTAAAAATTTAATTCCCAAACCTTTACCAGCTGCAGCTCCTTCAATCAGTCCTGGAATATCTGCAAGAACCCTACCATCTAAAACACCTAAATTTGGTTCAAGAGTTGTAAAAGGATAATTGGCTACTTTAACGCAAGCTCGTGTCAGCTCATTTAAAAGGCTACTTTTACCTGAATTTGGCAGACCAATTAGCCCAAAATCAGCAATTAATTTTAAGACAACCTTTAAATCTCTTTCCCAGCCCAAAAGTCCTGGTTGGGCAAAAAGAGGGGTTGTGCGCCTTGAGGACTTAAATTCAGCATTTCCTCTTCCTCCCAAACCACCTTTACAAATTAATATTTTTTCCCCAGGGGTTTTCAGTTCAAATTCCTCCCCTGTTTTTTGATCAAAAAGGGAAGTCCCAATGGGCATTTGTATTTCAATATCCTTACCATTTTTTCCAAATTTTCTATTGCTTCCCCCATTTCCTCCATTTTCAGCAGAAATATCTTTTTCTTTGGAAAACCTGTTTAAAGCAAACAAATCAGAAGTGGCTACAATATAAACATCTCCCCCGCGGCCTCCATTTCCACCATCAGGTCCTGCTTTTGCCCCGGGATAAAATGAAACTTTACCTGCTCCACCATGTCCACCCCTTAAGATAATATCAACTTCATCAATTAACATGGTGGTGGTTTAAATTTTGCCTTCCATTTCCCGGAGAGCTTTGAGGCGGGCATCAATAGTTGGATGGGTATTAAATAAATTTGCCAAAAAGCTGGCTGCTTGTTGCCCTTTAAATGGGTTCACAATATATAAATGGGCTGTGCCTTTGTTGGCTGCCTCCAAAGGTTCCCTATCCGATGATATTTTTTGCAGAGCTGATGCTACGCCTTGAGGATATCTGGTCAGAAGCACTCCTGATGCATCTGCTAAAAATTCTCTACGTCTTGAAATTGCCAGCTGAATCAAGGTAGCAATAATTGGGGCTAAAATTGCAGCAACCAGTGCTAAAACTACAAAGATAGTGTTATTGCTTTCCCGATCATTATCTCGTCCACTAAACCACATTGATCTTAAAAACCAATCAGATAAAAGTGCCAAAAGCCCAACTAAAATTGAGACCACACTCATCAAAAGAGTATCTCTATTGCCAACATGGGATAGTTCATGGGCAGTTACTCCCTCCAGCTCCTGTTTATCTAGTTTTTCCAAAATTCCGGAAGTAAAGGCAATGGCTGCATGCTCTGGATTTCTACCTGTGGCAAAAGCATTAGTAGCACTGTCATTCATTACATAAATTTTAGGGGTGGGCAGCCCTGCAGCAATGCAAAGATTTTCTACCAATCTGTAAAGTTCTGGATTATCTTTCTTTTTAATTGGTTTAGCACCAGAAATTCCTAGCACAATTTTGTCAGACCAAAAATAGGAGATAAAATTCATTATTCCTGCTACAATTAAGGCA
>CAZZHC010000001.1:13092-18554 GCA_964653745.1 uncultured Gammaproteobacteria bacterium | reverse complement strand
TTCCCAAACCCCCAACTTGGCCAAAGCCAAAACCACGGACTAAAACATAAATTACCCCCACGCTAAACAGGGAAAAAAGAAACATGATCAGCCATGTTTTAAAAATGTTTTGGGAAACATGATCCCAAGCAGTATTTATTCTTGCCATAATAGATCCTTCACTAATCGTTCAGGATGACATAAACGATTTTGATTGTATTGTATTATTTATGTCAATTTTACCATTTTTTTCCTGTCATTGCGAGCGAATCTCATAAGATCGCCACGGCTACTTTATAGCCTCGCGATGACGTTTTCTTTGTCAATTCCTAAACCATTACCGTTTTTGTCATTGCGAGCGATTAGCGAAGCAATCTCCAGCCTTGTCATTGCGAACACAGTGAAGCAATCCCTAAAATAGAATTATGAAAACCAAATATTATTATGTTTATATCGCCAGCAATAAGATAAATACCGTCCTTTACACTGGAATAACAAATAATTTAATCAGGAGAATATACGAGCATAAGCAGAAACTGGTACCTGGATTTACTGCTAAATACAATGTTAATAAACTTGTCTGGTTTGAAGTTTACGAAGACGTAAATGAAGCCATAAAAAGAGAGAAACAGATTAAAGGCAGTTCAAGGAAAAAGAAGCTTGACCTAATTATTTCAATTAACCCAGAGTTTAAAGATCTATACAATGCAATTATTTAGTATTGTCATTTTTGAGATTGCTTCGTCGCTCCACTCCTTGCAATGACATTACAGAATTCAAAACTTAACTTTAATATCAGCTTTTTCTGCCTCTGTTGCTTCAAAGAAATCAGCTTTGGTAAAGCCCAACATACCAGCCATCAAAGCTGTTGGGAAAGTTTCAATGGTGTTATTTAAATCTAAAACATTGGTGTTATAAAACTGCCTGGAGGCAGCTACTTTTGTTTCTGTATCAGAAATTTCCTCTTGAAGCTCTTTAAAGTTATCCGAAGCCTTAAGATTTGGATAAGCCTCTGCCACTGCAAAAAGGGTTTTTAAGGCCCCTGTAAGCTGATCATTAGCTTTGGCTGCATCTTGAGGACCTTTAGCACCTAAAAGAGCAGATCTGGCCTTAGAAAAAAAAAAAAAAACTTCTTTTTCATGTTTGGCATAGCCTTTAACGGTTTCTACTAAGTTTGGGATCAAAGATGACCTTCTTTTGAGCTGTACATCAATTTGCGACCAGGCTTCTTTAACTCTATTCCGAAGTGTGACCAAATGGTTGAAGGTTAATATTAACCATAAAATTACTAAAACTAAAATTGCCAAGATAATATATGTGATTGACATTGTTTATATTTTAAACCATTCTGCAAACTTTTTAAAGTCCCAGGAATTAATTACATCTGAAGCTTCTAACCAACCTCTTCTTGCCACAGCTATCCCAAATTTCATATTTTCCATTTGGTTTACCTCATGGGAATCAGTATTAATAACAAATTTCACACCCAAAGATTTAGCCTCTTTAATTAAGCCATCTGGTAAATCCAATCTATTGGGAAAGGAATTAATTTCCAAAGCTTTATTATTTGCCGCGGCGAGTTTAAAAACTTCCGGCCAATCTGCGTCAGAAGCCTCTCTTTCATTAAGCAATCTATTAGTAGGATGGGATAAAACCTTAACATAGGGATTTTCTAGGGCTTTTAGTATTCTTTTAGTAAGTTCTTCTTTGGGTTGATGATGAACTGAATGAACACCAGCAATCACAAAATCTAACATTTTTAGAGCTTCTTCAGGCACTAAAATCTCCCCGCTAGGTGTAATATCAACTTCGAGTAAATTTAGTACTCGGATGTCTTTGTGTGAGTAATTTATGTGTTCAATGAGCTTTGTACGCTTCTCGATCAAGCTAATAATTTGAGCTGGGGTGTGGTTACCAACACTGGGCTGATGATCTGAAATACCAATATAGCTATAACCTAGTCTCTTGGCCTCTTTAATAATTTCCTCAATACTATCTGCCCCTAAATCATGAGATGGCTCAATGGGAAAACTTGAGTGAATATGTAAATCCCCTTTTACATCTTTTAACTCAATTAATTTTGGTAATCCATTTGGTTTACCCTGAGCTTGTCGAAGGGCTGCCTCAATTTCCCCGGTATCTTCTCTAATCTCCGGTGGAGGAGTCTGCATTCCCAGTAATTGGTAAAATTCTTCCTCTGTTTCACATTTAATTATTTCTCCACTTTGAACTTTTTTTACCCCATATTCTGATAAAGATAAACCCATTTTTTCAGCAATGGTCCGAAGGTGAATATTATGCTGTTTAGAGCCCGTAAAGTGCTGTAGAAGGGCCCCATAGGAGCCGGGGTCGGCAAGTATTAGAAAATCCAGCTGTAATCCTGAAGGAAGCTTAACAGTAACCTTGGTGTCTCCCCTTTCTACCACCTGATAAATTCCTGGCATTTTAACTATATGTTCAACTGCTTTGGTGGGGTTTTTTGAAGCTATAGCAAAGTCCAAATCCCCCACCGTTGCTACCATCCTCCTTAAACTCCCCAAAGCATCAGCTTTTTCTACATCTGGGCTTTTTTTAAGATATTCCAGCACTTTTTCAGCTTGGGCAAAAGCATAGGGTAATAAAATTCTGCTGCTTTTTAACCTGGATTTCATTTTTAAACCAGTTAAGAGTTTTTGAGCCATTTTTTTGGAAACACCCTTTTTAATTAAGGCTCCAGTTTGAAGCTGATCTTCCAGATCATAGATACTTTTAACCCCCAATTTAGCCAGTTTTAAGGCTGTTTTAGGACCTATTCCCGGGATTTCTAAAAAGCCAAAAATCTGTTCAGGGATACCAACTTTCACTTCTTCCCAATGTTTGACCTTGCCAGTTTTAAATAATTCTTCTAAATGGGCTTGAATACTTTCTCCCACTCCTGGAATTTGATTTAAATTTCCTTCTTCCCAAAGGTCTTTTACTTCAGAAGTTAGATGTTCAATAGCATCTGCAGCACTATCATAAGCTCTAATTTGGAATAAATTACCACTTCTGATGGTATAAGCAGCAGCCACTTCATGAAGCTCTCTTGCCACTTCAGCATTGGAAAACTGTTTCATCACAAGTAGTATAGCATCTGGGCGGGACCGACGGGACTCGAACCCGCGACCTCTTCCGTGACAAGGAAGCGCTCTGCCAACTGAGCTACGGTCCCTTAATGATCAAATCATTTTATCAAAAGACCGTGATATATTCAATTTTAAATTTCCCCTTGACAAAAGTTTAGAAATTGAGTACAAAGGCTACAAGAAACTTTCCCTGCCTAAATTTTCTGGGAGGTGAACAAAAAGTTGCCAAAAGTTACAAAAAGAGGTGGAACAATATCTGGCCAAACCATCTTGCAAAAACTTCAGTCGGAATTAAAGCTTAACCAATCTTTTTTAAATGTTTTGGTGGGGATTTTAATTGTCATTGTGGCTGTAATTCTAGTCTTCAGTTATTTTAAAAAAGGCCAACAGCAATTAGGCCCTGCTCAAAATACTTCTGAACAAGCCCAACAAGATGTTGAGCCACAGAATTTACCAGGCAAATATACTATCAAAGAAGATGATACTTTATTTGACATTGCCCAACATTATTACAATGATGGTTATCAATTTGGGATTATTGCCCAAGCTAATAAACTGGCTGATGTTAATGTGATTGTTCCCGGGCAAGTTTTAGATATCCCCAAACTTCCAGAAGGTATTGGTGGAGCTACTAATGAAACTATTTGGGGAGAAAAAATTACTGGTGATACTTATACAGTGGTTGATGAGGATTGGTTATCTAAGATTGCAGGAAGAGCTTATGGGGATATCATGGCCTTTGATAAAATTGCCAAAGCTAATAATATTTCTAACCCTGATTTAATTGAGCCAGGAACAGTCCTCAAAATCCCCAGATAAACCTGGAGCGGGATACCAGAATCGGACTGGCGGCTCTACCTTGGGAAGGTAGCGTATTACCACTATACAAATCCCGCAGCTTTATGCAGGATCATTTTACCATAAATTATTAAATTAGCTTTACCAGACCAGGTCTGGGAAGCATTACTTTATGGTTAGATTTTTCAAATGGATCATTTTTTAGTAGAATACGTGTAGGCAGTCTTGCCAGTGTGGCTTAGAGGAAAAGCACGACTTTCGTAAAGTCGGGATCGTGGGTTCGAGTCCCACCACTGGCTCTGCTTAAAAATTATGGCTAAATATAAATACAGCTCATATACTGCCAAAAGAATGGGTAAAAAGGCCAGAAGGAGGCTTATTTTTACCATTATTTTGGTGGCAGTTTTGGGTTATTCCCTCCTTACCTGGGTTTTACCAACTTTTATTGGGGGTTTAACTTTTTTTGACCGTTTCAAAGCCAAACCTCAAACATCTACCACATCTTTAGAAAATGCCAGTATAGCCCCACCAGTTTTACAGATTCCCTATGAAGCAACTAACTCTGCCTTAATTAAAATTAAAGGTTATGCTTCCCCTAACCTTACTGTAGAAATTTATCTGGATGATGATTTAAAAACTACTGTAAAAACTTCGGACAATGGTGACTTTTTATCAGAGGATATCCCACTGGTTTTGGGAACTAATAATATTTATGGTAAAACTGTGGATGGTAATGACCATAAAAGCTTAGCTTCCAAAATTATAACTTTGCAATATATTAATGAAAAACCAAAGCTGGATATTAAAGAGCCCCAGGATAATCAAACTGTCAAAGATAAAAAAATAACTGTTTCTGGGAGTGTTGAGCCTGCTACAGGAGTAAGTGTTACTGTCAACGGAACCACTGTTATTTTGGATGCCAATGGTAATTTTTCTCAAAGTTTAGAACTTTCTGATGGTGATAATAATTTAATTATTTTAGCTACAGATATGGCTGGAAATGTGACCCAGGTTAGTAAAAAAGTAACTTATCAACCCTGATGCCTTATTTACCAATTATTTTAACTGTTGGACTTATTGCCGGACAACTGCTTAAATTCCCCCCTGGCAGCACTGGTGGTTTTACTGTTTTGGATTTAGTTGTGGTAATTTTAGACATTTTACTTTTAGTTAAACTTAAATTTAAGCTTTCAAAACCACCTTTATATATTAAAACTGCCTTAATTTTTTTAGCAGTAACAGTTTTATCTTTAATTTTTACCCCTTTGCATTTATCTCAAACAGAATATTTAATCAGTTCTGCCTATATTTTAAGACTGGCAGCTTATTTTTTATTGGGTTGGCTCATTTCTCAAAATTTACAGCCCACTTTAATTTTTTCAGGGGTAATCCTTTCTATTTTGGGACTACTGCAACTGATTTTTTTGCCTAATTTGGGGTTTTTAGCAAATTTGGGCTGGCATCCTCCTTATTTTAGGTCTGTTTCTACCCTGCCTGATCCCAATTTTTTAGGAGCCTATCTTGCCTTAACTCTGCTTTTAATCTCCCAAGCAACTCCTTCGCCTCGGCAGGAGGTAATAT
>CAZZHC010000001.1:12718-13082 GCA_964653745.1 uncultured Gammaproteobacteria bacterium | reverse complement strand
TAATTTCCCAAGCAAAATTTAATTTAAAATTGAAGATAATTTTATTTATCATAGTTTATCTGGCCTTAATTACCACTTTTTCCAGAAGTGGAGCACTAGTGATGGGAATAAGTTTTCTAACTTTATCCTTCCTGCAAAGATCCACCAGACTGGGACTGATTACCATAATACTGGCAGCTGGATTTTATTTGGGTTTTCAAATGTATCATCAACAAGTAGCAGCTCCCCGTAATATTGATCGAACCAAATCAGCAGAGTCTAGATTAACAACTTGGCAGCAAGGCTGGAAAATGTTTACTGCCCACCCCATTTTAGGAGTTGGTTTTAACAGCTACCGCTTTGCCCTAAAAGATTACCAATTAGG
>CAZZHC010000001.1:7759-12708 GCA_964653745.1 uncultured Gammaproteobacteria bacterium | reverse complement strand
GAGAGCAGGGGGGCCTCAACTAACGACTCAAGTTTAATGTTTGTGGCCTCAACCACGGGTATTATTGGTTTTTTGGCTTACTTATTATTTTTATTTTCCCTACTTTGGCAGTCATTTTCCAAAGATCATCTTCTTTTTGCTGCTACCCTAGGTCTTATCGCTGCCAGCTTTTTTATCAATAGTTTATTTTATCCTTGGCTCCTACTTTGGATGATATTAGAGGGAAGGAAGCTTTAATTTTTTCTCTACCAAGAAGCTTTCAATATAATCATTACTAACTTTTTTGGTAGATTGAATTTCAAATCTGGCCTTAAGTAATCTTGGTAAATTAAAAATTAGCCAAATTTCTGTGAGTACCGGTGGCCAGAAAAAGCCATTTTTTATTTGATACAAAATGGTATTAAAATGAACCAGTAAAATTTTTAACCATCGCCATTTTTTGAGTAAAAGTTGAGTGGGAAAATCTTTGATAATAGTTTGAGTCATATTTTTAAATTGCCAATATTCCAAGTGTTGAGGTAATTTTTTGGCAGTACTTTTGTGTTTGTGAAAAACTATCGCTTTGGGACAATAAATTGATTTATAACCTAAAAATTGAGCCCGAAAAGCCCAATCAACCTCTTCAGAGTACATAAAATAATGTTCATCAAACATACCCACTTTGATAAAAATGTCTTTTTTAAACAGTCCTGCCCCACCGGTGACCCCAAAAACATACTGAACTTTCTCATATTGACCTAAGTCTTCTTCCTGCCAACCCAAGGATTTAGCTTGACCAACCTCATTAATTAAAATCCCTACCCCGTCAATTATTTTGGGATTAAAAAAATTGAGGATTTTTGAACCCACGGATGCCACTTCAGGATGATCATCTGCCATCTTAACCAATTCTTTAAGCCACAGTTTATCAACTTTAGTATCATTATTTAGTAGTACCACATATTCCCCTAAAGCTTTTTTAACTCCCCCGTTAATAGCCTTAGCAAAACCAAAATTTTTATTAAGTTTAACTAATTTAACATTGGGAAAATTTTGTTCTATATATTCAATTGATCCATCAATTGATCCATTATCAACCACTATGATTTCAAAATTAGTAAAAACTTGTTCGTCTAAAGAAACTAAGCACTCTGCTAATAAATTTTTGCCATTCCAATTAGGGATAATTACAGATGTTTTAACATTGCTCATTTTTTAAAAACTTTAAACCTCAAGAGCAGATAAAAAACTAGAAACGATAAAACTTCTGACAAAATTGTCACAATTGAGGCCCCAATGTAACCTAGGGGAGGAATTAAGATTAAATTAAGAATAATATTAAAGGCCAGTGTTACCAGTGAAAGTAAAATCACTGGTTTTAAAAACTTATCGGTGGAAAATAAAACCAAGACAGCTGGAGAATTAGCAAACATAAAAGGAATTGTTAAAGATAAAATTTTAATAACTGAAATAGAACCAACATATTGAGGAAGTAATAATTTAATAACAATTGGCAAAATAAATATATAACCCAGCATGATTAAAATACCCAAGCCAACTAAAATCTTTAGACTTTGGTAATAAACTTTTTCTACCTTCTCTATACCTTCTTGATGATATTTAGCTAAAAATGGAAATGAACCGGTAAAAAAAACGGTAGGAATAAAAACAATAGCTTCTAAAAATTTGTAGGCAGCTCCATAAATCCCTGTATCATATGAGCCTTTTAGATAAGATAGGAGCAAAGCATCAATTTTAAAATATAAAAGTCCGAGTACTGCTAACAGTCCATAAGGCAAAGATCCTTTTGCCAAAGATATCACCATTGGTTTGTTAATTTTTTGCCAAAAATTTATTTTCTGCCAACCTGCCAAAATAAGTAGTGCTATGGCAAGTAAAACTTGCCCGAATAAAAGACCCAAGATCGCTCCCAATGGTCCAAACCCCAAATAAATTAAGACAATTCCAGAAGTAGCAGTAAAAAGAGATAGTAAAAGCATCCCTAAAGCAGAAAATTTAATTTTAAAAGAAGCTACAAAAGCAGCATCTAAACTCAAAGAAATACTTTGAGGTATAACTGCCAAAACTGCCAAAATGGATAAGTTTTTTCTGGCCAAATCTGGATCAAAAATAGAAATAAGAAGGGCAAAGATAATAAAAAGAGCTAAAAGGACTATTGCTCTTACAGCAATAGCAGTTGATAAAATATGACCTAGTTTTTGTTTATCAATTGCTACTTCTCTGGTTAAAAATCTGGTTATTCCCAAATCTGCTATTGAGGAAAAAAGGGAAAAATAAGAGAGGGCGGCAATATAAAGTCCAAAATTTGCTACTCCCAAAGATCTGGCCAAAAAAATAACATAAACAAAGGAAATAATTTTTACTAAAACTTGGGCAGAGAAAAGCCAGGCTGAATTTTTAACAATTACATTATCCATATATGATGTGGACTTGAGAGGATTTGAACCTCTGGCCTTCCGCATGTGAAGCGGACGCTCTGCCGCTGAGCTACAAGTCCAAGCAGCGTTATTTTAACATTTCAGTCTCTTGTAATACAAACCCAAAGTGTAAGATAATTAGCTTTATGGAAGAAGAGACTAGCTTCTGGTCTAAGCTCAAAGATAGCCTAATTGATCTGATTGAGTTTATTGCCATTGTGGGAGCTCTCTTTGTGGTTATCCGCTTCTTTATTGCTGAACCCCATAAAGTTTCAGGTACCTCCATGACCCCCAATTTCCATGATGGGGATTATATTATTACCAATAAACTAACTACCCGTTTTGGTAAACCAACTAGGGGTGAAGTAATTATTTTACAAAATCCCAGAAATACCAGCCAAGATTTTATTAAAAGAATTGTTGGGTTACCCGGTGAAAAAATCAGAGTGGAAAATGGTAAGGTTTATATTAACGATGTCCCTTTAGATGAACCATACCTTCCCCCTAATACTTATACCCAATCTGGTGCGTTTTTAGCTGAAGGCGAAGAAATAACTGTTCCCGATAATCAATATTTTGTCATGGGTGATAATCGAGGCGGTAGTTCTGATTCAAGAGAGTGGGGACCAGTCACTTATCAGCTAATTATAGGACAAGCTTGGGTAAGATATTGGCCGCTAAAAAACGGAGCTTTAATTAAAATTGATCAGCCATCCCAGTAATAGCCTGGTAAACTTTTCGAACTAAATCATTGGTTCGTTCTGGATCACCAGGCAACTTAATTTCCAACCTGGCATAGTTACCTGTTAGAACATATTTAACTGCCGCTTTTTGCTCACCAATTGATAAACAACTACCAAGACCGGTTTGAATTTGCTCAATTTCATCATTAATAATGTGCATGGCGTCTCGCTTTAAACCCTTTTTCTCATTAATACCATGTTGTGATCTCATACGTCTCACCAAATCCTCCGCACCTCGAACTGATAGATTATTTTTTAAAACAATCTTGTAGGCTTCAATAATTAAATGTGGGTCTTCTAAGGAAGATAGAGCTCTAACATGCCCTTCAGTAGTTTGTCCAGACATTAAAGCATCTTTTAGGGCATCGGGTAAGGTTAACAATCGGATGGTATTAGAAATATACGCTGGGCTCTTACCAACTCTGGTAGCAATTTCAGAATTAGATAAATTAAATTCATCCATTAGCCTTCGGTAGGCTTGAGCTCGTTCCAGGGGGTTTAAATCCTGCCTTTGGACATTTTCCACAATAGCCATTTCTAACATCCCTTGGGGTGAGGTTTCTTTAATTACTACAGGAACTTTTTTCAGCCCAGCAAGCTTAGAAGCTCTCCAGCGCCTTTCCCCTGCAATAATTTGAAAACCGGCCGGAGTTTTAGCTACAACCAATGGTTCTAACACCCCATGTTCTCTTATTGATTCAGCCAATTCCGCTAATGATTCTGGGGTAATTAAACCACGAGGTTGCAAGGGATTTGCTTCTAATAAATTAATATCCAGCTCAAAAATTTGATCGTTGTTATTATCCATTTACTTGGACTATTTGTCGGCCACGCCTCACGATAAATTCTACTTTTCCAGAAAGGGAAGCATAAATTGTAAAATCATTACCTTGTTTGGTTCCAGGGCCCGGGTAAAAATGGTTACCTTTTTGGCGAATAATAATATTACCAACCTCAACCACTTCTCCACCATAACACTTCACTCCAAGTCTTTTGGAGATCGAATCTCGATTAGTTTTTGCTGTTGATCCTGCTTTCTTGTGTGCCATCGATATACTTTACCTTTCGTGAAAATAATTGTCAAGAAAAGAGCTTAATTCTAGTAACCTCTCTTCTTTGTCCTTTCACTCTTCTGTAGTTTGCTTTAGCCTTATAAGTAGCTATCCTAATTTTGGGCTTTTTAATAGTTTCTACTACCTCAAACTCAACTTGATCCTTAAGGTAGGGTTTGCCAATTTCCACTTTGTTATCGTCTACTTTAAGTAGCACTTTATCAACTGATAGCTTTTTAGCCTCGTCCAGTCGGTCAACTTCCACGGTTTGACCAGGCTTGATAAGATATTGCCGACCAGAAATTTCACAAATAACGTAGCGCATAACATCTGGAATTTTACCTTGCAGGAGGATTTATGTCAACCGCGTCTGACGCGGTCAACCAAGCCTGGTAAATCTGGCAGCTGATGAGACAAAACTCAAAGCAATCAAGGTAGAGATTAAGGAACTACCACCATAGGATAAAAAAGGCAGGGTGATACCTGTTACGGGTACCACCCCAATATTCATCCCGATATTAACTATCACCTGAAAAAATAACATCCCCAGCACACCCATTACCAGGAGATTATTAAATCTATTGCTGGTAGTACCTAAAATTTTAAATATTCTGCCCACCAACATCCCATATAAAACAAGCACAATCATAGAACCAAAAAAGCCAAATTCTTCAGCAATTGAGGCAAAAATAAAGTCAGTTCTAAATTCAGGTAAAAATTGTAGACGAGATTGGGTT
>CAZZHC010000001.1:3882-7749 GCA_964653745.1 uncultured Gammaproteobacteria bacterium | reverse complement strand
AGCGTGACTGAGTACCCCGACCTAAACCTCGCCCCATCATCTCACCTGATCCGACTGCAATCATTGATTGCACTGCATTATAACCTGCTCCCAGTGGATCATAATTAGGAGACAAAAAGCTTAGTAGTCTTGTTTTTTGATAGTCTTGCATAAAAAACCAGATAATTGGAGTAATAATGGCTGATATTACTCCCATTAGGGCTAGTTTTAGCAAAGAAATATTGGCCCCAATTAACATTACTAGCCAAATGGCCATTAAAGTCAAAGCTGTCCCTAAATCTGGCTGTTTAAAAACTAAACCGGCAATGGGTAAAATTAAGACTATACTTAGTAAAATATTCTTCCAGGAAGAAGGACGATTAGACCAAAACTTGGCTAAAAATAAAATTAAGACTGGTTTGGCAAATTCTGAAGGTTGAAATTGGAACAGTCCTAAGGGTATCCATCTAACCGAACCTCTAGTTTCTACTCCCCACAAAAACAGCAAAATTAGTAAAGACAAAATGGCAAAATATAAATATTTCACAATATGGTGGTACAGTTCAAAATCAATTAAAGATAAAAACCAGTACAATAATAAGCCAATGATGGCAAAAATTAGCTGTTGGACTGCCAGTTGAGTATCTGAAGAAAAAATCACCAAAATACCCAAAGATAAAAGTAAGATAACCGGCAATGTAATCAATAGATCAGGCAAAAAGGAAAAATTTTTGCTCATGACACAATCTCAATTATTAAATTCTCACCTTTAGTAAGTTTGATAGCATTGGTTTGTTTGGTAACCATCTCCAAAAATTCTTTTTCAGGTATATTGGGTGAAATAATTTGAATTTTATCTTTTAAAGTTAACCCTTTTTCTTTACGCAAACTTTGAACTTGGCGTATAAGTTCCCTTGCTTCACCTTCCGCTTTAAGCTCTTGAGTAAGTTTTGTATCCAATTGCCCTTTGATTTCTGCACCTGTTAACTTTTTGTACTCAGTATTTTTAACATTCAATTCTTCTGCCAAAATTTTTTCTAAATTTGGGTCAAGTTGAGTTTGGGTTTGGTAGGTAAAAAGAGTTAGGGGTTGACGCAACCTAATATTTGCTTCTTTCCTAGCTGATAAACCAATTTCAGCTAGTTTTCTCACTACTTCCATATCAACTATTAATTTTTTATCAACTAGAGACTGATTCCCTGCCGGATAATCAACCAGATGAACAGATTCTTCACCTGTTAAATTTTTAAATATTTCTTCAGCAACAAACGGGGTAAAAGGTGCCAAAAGTTTACTCAATGTCACCAATACTTCATATGAAGTGGACAAAAAGGCTGCTTCATCTTGTTTATCAGAAGCTGGACCAACTCTGTCCCTTGATCTTCTGATATACCAAGTTGATAAATCATTCACCACAAAATCTTCAATCGCCCGGGAAGATGTGTAAGCATCATATTTTTCCAATTTATCATTGACTAACATTGTAAGTTCATTTAATTTAGCCAAAATCCATTGATCTAAAACTGTCAATTCCTCTTTTTCAACATTGTCTGAAGTCCAATCTGATAAATTCACATAATCAACAAAGAATTTATAAGAGTTCCAAAAAATTAAATAAAATCTTCTTCTTATTTCATCAATAACATGGAAACCAAATCTTAAGTTTACTTCCGGATTTTGAGTAACATATAACCATCTCATTACATCAACACCAGCCTGATCAGCTGCTTCATTAAATTCAACAGCATTACCCTTGGATTTATGCATTTCTTCACCTTTTTCATCAACCACAAGAGCATACCCAAGTAAGTTTTTAAATGGGACCGTTCCTTTTAAAGCCGTGCTCATGGCAATCAGTGAGTAGAACCAATTTTTAAATTGTCCCGGAAATGCCTCTGTCACAAAGTCTGCTGGAAACCAATCTTTTGACATTGTTGAGAAGGGTACAATACCAGCATCGAGCCAGGGATTACCAACATCGGGGATTCTATTCACGACTTCACCGCATTTAGAACATTTAATTTTTACCTGATCAATCCAGGGACGGTGTGGTGAGTGACCATCAAATTTTTCCCATCCCTCAACTGATTTTTCTTCCAATTCTTTTTTACTACCAATTACTTCAAAATTTTGGCATTTTGGGCACTCCCAAATTGGTAAAGATAAACCCCAATATCTTTTTTTGGAAATTAACCAATCATGCATGTTTTTCAGCCAATCCAACTCTCTCTCCAGTCCCCAGTCGGGTAACCAATGAGCCTTTTTGGCTACCTCCATCATTTGTTCACGGAAAGTTTGGCCACTTTCATCTTTGCGATCAACGCTAATGTACCACTCGTCAACCACTCGCCAAATCAATTCTGTTTTACAGCGCCAACAAGTTGGATAACGGTGAGTATATTCTTCAGTTCTAAAAGAAAAGCCCTTTTTTTCAACTTCTTCTATAATTTTTGGTCCTACTTCTTTGGTAGTTAGACCTGTTAACCAATCAAAACCCGGTAAATATATTCCTTCGTCATTTAAAGGAGCCACTATTGGTAAATTTTCTTTTTTACCCAAGGCAAAATCTTCAGATCCTGCACCCGGAGCAATATGGACCAAACCGGTTCCATCTTCAGTAGAAATTGGCAAAATTACTGGATCATTTGCCACCACCCGATGTTGATAGCTACCAAAGGCATTTTTTACAGCCTCCAGATTATCAAATGGACCTTCATATTCCCAACCAACTAAATCTGTTCCTTTGTAAGTTTCTTTTTTAACACCATCTGGTAAAACGGCAGGAATTCTAGACTCAGCAACGATGTAATTATTACCTTCAACTTCTACCTCAACATAAGTTAAATTTGGGTCTACTGCCACAGCAATATTTGCAGGAATAGTCCAAGGAGTTGTTGTCCAAACCAGTAAATAAACTCCTGTTTTACCTTTTACTGGTAACCTAAAGTAAATAGAAGTATGCGTTAGTTCTTTATACTCTTCAGCCAAAATCTCATGTTGGGAAATAGCAGTACCACATCTGGGACACCAAGGAACAGAATCCCTGCCTTTATATAACCAGCCCTTACTACCCACAATCTTAAGGAAATTCCAAATAGCATAATTGTTTTCATCTGAAGATGTATGATAAGAATTATCCCAATCCATAAAATATGCCAATCTTTTTGATTGTTCAGTTTGGATAGCGGAATATTTTTTCACCCTCTCTTTGCAAAGATTGACAAATTTTTCCAAACTCTTAAATTTATCCCCGGGAACTAAATTTTCAATATCTTTTTTACTTTTTAAACCTAATTCTTTTTCCACTTCTACTTCTACCCAAAGCCCTTGTTCATCAAAACCATTTTGAAAACGCTGTTTAAATCCTCGCATATTAAAAAATCTCTGAAAAAGGTCCTTATAAGTTCTACCCCAGGCGTGATGAACACCCATTGGATTATTGGCAGTAATTGGTCCGTCTAAAAATGAAAATTGTTGGTCTGAATTTTCGTTACGCTGCAAATATTTTTCTACTATTCCCTGCTCATGCCAAAATTTAAGCAATTCTTTTTCCAAATCAGGAAAATTTATTTGTGATGAAACTGGTTCAAATCTAGCCATATGGGAATTATTTTAACAGAAAATAGGTAGGGAGGCTAGTTGTTGCGCCGCAGGAAGGCGGGGATTTCAAATCTATCATTATTATCTTCTGTTGTATCTATTTGATCATCTGCTGTCCCATCATCTGTTGGATCATCTTGAGTAGTTTGTGAAGTTTGAGCAAAAGTAGCCTGGGGTAAAGGATTAATCCCAGGACCAACAAATTCTCTAAGCCTAGCCCGGGTTTGATCAAAACCTGTAGCAATAACTGAAATTTGGACTTGGTCAATCTGATCCTCTTTAATAGTG
>CAZZHC010000001.1:573-3872 GCA_964653745.1 uncultured Gammaproteobacteria bacterium | reverse complement strand
TACTTCTTCCATAGTCAAATCCGGACCACCCACCACATTAAACAAAACTCCTTTTGCGCCTTCAATTGATACCTCCAAAAGTGGTGAGGCAATAGCCATCCTAGCTGCAGTTTCTGCCCTTGATTCTCCACCAGCCTTACCAATACCCATTAGGGCAGAACCTGCATCAGTCATAATGGCTTTAACATCGGCAAAATCCACATTAATAAGTCCTGGCATCACAATTAAATCAGAAATTCCTTGTACTCCTTGACCCAATACTGAATCTGCCATCCTAAATGCCTCCTGTAAAGTCATGTTTTTATCAACTACTTCCAAAAGTCTTTGGTTGGGAATCACAATCAAGGCATCAACCTGACCTTTTAAACTTTCAACTCCATCTTCAGCTACCACCATCCGTCTGGTACCCTCAAAATTAAATGGTTTTGTTACTACTGCTACAGTTAAAGCTCCCACCTTTTTAGCAATTGAGGCCACCACTGGAATAGAACCGGTACCTGTTCCACCACCCATTCCAGCTGTTAGAAAAACCATATCAGCATCTTGCAACACGTCCTCAATTTTTTGGGCTGATTCTTCAGCTGCTTGTTTACCAATCTCGTGATTACCACCAGATCCTAAACCACGAGTTAAAATTTCACCAATTTGAACTTTAGTCGGAGACTGATTGGTAAGTAGTGCTTGAGCATCGGTATTAATAGCCACAAATTCAACCCCTTGAATTTGTTGAAGGGAAATCATTGAAGAAAGCGCATTGCAACCACCACCACCCAAACCTACTACCTTTATCTTAGCAAATCTTTGAACGTCTGGTTTGATTAACATAAACTGCTTTGGGCAGATTGTAACAACTTCTAACTAGTTTGTCTACAGCTTAGGGCAGAAATGATTTAACTAAATTAATTCCTCGCTGCAAAGCTTCTTTAATGGGTAAGCCCTTAGCTAAAACCGGCAGGGTAAAATGCTCACCAGTGCCTGCTCTCATACCATACAAAATTAACCCTGCTGCAGTAGCAAAGGCCGGTGAATCAATTTCGTCAATAAGCCCCACCATCCCTTCAATTCGCCCAATTCTGGCAGGATAGCCCAACACATATTTTGCTTGTTCCAAAAGACCTACCGTCAATGCTCCACCACCACAAATCACCAAACCAGAGGGAACTTGGGCCCCAAAAGTACTTTTTTTAATCTCTTTGCCAACCAGCTCGAATAATTCTCTAACCCTGGGTCTAATAATGGAATCAACAACTGCTTTTTTGGAAATTTTTTGAACGTCTTCAGTAATCCCTAAAACTTTAATATCTAATAATTCTTCTTTGGTATTTTTATTTTGGCCAAGTTTTTTATCATTTTCCCTTTCTAAAATTTCAGGTAAGGTTGGAGCTTTTGCAGCCTTACCCAAATGAACCTTAATTTTTTCAGCTGATTCTAGGGAAATTCTAAGTCCCACTGCTAAATCAGAAGTAATATGGCGAGCCCCAATTGGAATAACGGAGGAATAAGCAATCGCTCCGTCAACAAAGATAACGACATCAGTTGTTTCTCCCCCAATATCTACGACCACCACTCCCAACTCTTTCTCGGTTTCAGTTAACGTAGCTGTAGCTGAAGCAATACCAGAAAAAACCAACTCCTCGACATTAACTCCCACCAATCCCATGCATTTGATCAAATTTTTCATAGCAATAGTAGAACCGGTAATGATATGAGTATCTGTTTCCAATCTCACTCCAGCCATACCGATTGGATCTTTAATTCCTTCCTGACCATCAACTGTAAAGGTTCTTGGGACTACATGTAAAATCTCTTTAGCAGAAGGAAGTGGAATAGCCCGTGCTGCATCATTAACTCTTAAAATATCATTTTCTTCAATTTCCCCGTTTGGTTTAGCTACTGCTACTACGGCGTGAGAATTAGTACTTTCAATTTGAGGACCCCCAAGTGAGACAAAAACTGATGAAATAGAATAACCGGCCATCCTTTCTGCTGCTTCAATGCTTTCAGTGATAGCTGTCACCGCTTCTTCAATGTCAACAATTTGATCTTTTTTAACACCGCGGGAAACTGTGGCTGATACCCCAATTAAGTTAATTTTTTCATCCTCACTAATTGATGCTATTAAGGTAGCAATTTTGGAGGAACCAACATCGACAGCACACAAAACTCTATCTTTGGCCATAATAAGTAATTACAGGCTTATCAAAACGAAGGTCAATAATTTCCATAGGCTTCTTGTCTATTTTAGCTTTCTGTAAGATTAGTTGTAAAGAGGCGAGTTGCCTCAAAATATCTTTTTCCAGGGAAAAAGCTATTTTTGGTTCTGCATCAATTAATAAATTATCTTCTTCCACCTTAGCTCGAACAATTAAAATTTCCAATTTGGGCAGTTTAGAGAGCACTATAGCTATTTTATCAAACCCGGGTAAATCAACCAGTTGGCCAATTTTTAAATCTTGATTGGGTAAAAAAAGTGTTAGTAAATTAGTGTTGTCACCCCCAAAAATAACACCCGTCTCATCAACTATTTCTGTTTTATTGATCGGAAAAGGAGGAAAAGACCAGTTCAATAGTGCCGATGATGATGAAGGGGTAGCTTCTTGGTTGTCCAAAGTCAGAGTAGATGTAGTTATTGGTGCTACACTGGCCAAAGCAGTCCTGCCAGTTGCCAAAACCTTAACAGTATTTAAAGACTGTGGTTCAATTTGGACTTCCCTTAAACATGGATATTTAGCAATTAATTTTTTATTAACCTCTTTGCTTTTAATGAGTAAAATATTTTTTCCACTAAGACCCAGTGCTAATTTTAAATTTTGTTCATCAACACATTTAGCATTTTGAATTTCTACATTAATTTTATGAATATCCAAAAGATGTAGTTGCCAAATTAAAATTACTAAAGTAGTAATACCCAAAATGATAACGAGATATTTTTTCTTCATTATCTAACTTTTTGCCAAAATGGTAGTCTCAAGAGCAAGCCTTTGAGCAGCGTCTGAAATTACCACTTTTTTGGCACTTTGGGCTTTTTTCTTCAAACTTTCTATTTGTTTAATCATCTTTTTAATTTCCACCACTAAATTTTGTGGGGTTAAATCTTTTTGGGGCAAAATTGTTACCAGTCCTAAATCAGCAAAAAATTTAGCATTAATATTCTGTTCATTATAAGATACATAAGGGATGGGAACTGCCAAAGTTGGTATACCCACAAAAGCCAATTCTAATAAACTATTAATGCCAGCCCGGGAAATTACTAAATCAATTTCTCTTAAAATCTTGCCGAGTTCATCTGCTTCAATCCA
>CAZZHC010000001.1:0-563 GCA_964653745.1 uncultured Gammaproteobacteria bacterium | reverse complement strand
CGGATATTCTAAAGTTTTTTGTTGGTCACCAATACTCACAAAGTCCTGAAATTTAGAATCACCTGTTTGATGAATTACACAAGCGATTTTAGTTAGCTCATTTAAGCATCCCAGCACTGTTTGGTTAATCAGATGTGAACCCTGGTTACCCCCGGTAATTAAAATAAGCGGTAAATGTCCAAGTTTGGCATTTTGGATACTTTTTTGATAACTTGAGGTTAGATTTTTTTTGTTAGGCTCAAGAACTTCTTGGCGTATTGGGTTACCTGTGAGTATCGCACCGTTTTTAGGAAAAGAGACAGCGACTTTGCTCGCAAAGAAAGAGCTTATTTTATTGGCCAAGCCAATTACCAGTGTTTGCTCATGGATAATTATTGGAATAGACAAAACCCATGCTGAAATTACCACTGGAACCGCCACATATCCTCCAAAGGACAACACCACATCCGGTTTTTCTTGGAGTAAAATCCAAAAAGACTGGATAAAACCAATGGGGATTTTTAATAAGGAAAAAATAGTATAAACAATCAATGCTCTTTGTAACCTGCCAGTAGTTAAGGAAA